>CAYMTH010000296.1:0-6689 GCA_964393235.1 uncultured Solibacteraceae bacterium
GGCAGTCGCGGGAGTACGTGGAGTGTTACTCGACCGGGTATCCGGCGCAGGGGACGCCGACGGAAGTGGCGCGGGCGTGCGTGGAGGCGGGGTTCCGGGCGTACCGGATTTCGACCGATGTGCGGAGCGGGGTAATGGACCGGTTTGCGACGGTGAACCGGGTTTACGAGCTTTGCAAGCAGGTGCGGGCGGGCGTGGGGCGCGACGGGGGATGGGCGATCGACTTCCACACCGAGCTCGACATGCCGGACGCGGTGACGCTGGCGAATCTGATCGAGCCGCTGCGGCCGTACTTCGTGGAAGACCTGGTGCGGAGCGAGAATCCGGGCGTGTATCGGGTGCTGCGCGGGCAGACCAAAGTGCCGATCGCGGTGGGCGAGCAGTTCGCGGCGAAGTGGGAGTGGAACGAGCTGATTCAGAACCACCTGATCGATTACGCGCGGGCGACGATCCCGAACGTCGGGGGGATCACGGAGTTTCAGAAGATCGCGGCGCTGTGCGAGACGCACTACACGGGGCTGATTCCGCACTTCACGGGGCCGATTTCGGAAGCGGCGATGGTGCACTGCTGCGCGGTGTTCAGCGGTCCGGCGCTGATGGAGATGGTGATGGGCGGGACGCGGCCGTGGCCGTACCTGAAGTCGCACTACGACCTGAAGAACGGGAAGCTGTGGCCGAACGAGCGGCCGGGGCTGGGCGTGGAAGTGGACACGACGAAGCTGCAGCAGATCGGGGATTGGACGGAGGCGTACTCGCTGACGCCGATGCTGAGGCGGCCGGACGGTTCGCTGACGAATTGGTAAGACTGAGGGGCGCGATAAACTGGTGTTGATGCTTCGCGTGCTGATTGCGGCGCTGGGGTTGTGCGTGCTGGCGCCGGAGGCGCGAGCCGATGCGACGGTGGCGCTGCCCCTTTACAATTTGTCGAAAGACCGGACGGTGGATTGGGTGGGGGAGTCGGTGGCGGAGGGCGTGCTGGAGGCGCTGCACAGCGAGGGGCTGGTGACGCTGGACCGGAACGACCGGGCGGAGGCGTGCCAGCGGCTGGCGCTGAAGGTGGACGCGTTGTTGTCGCGGGCGTCGGTGGTGAAGATCGGCGACGAGCTGGACGCGTCGCACGCGGTGTACGGGAGCTTCGAGGTGAAGCGGGAGGGGGCGGCGAAGCCGGGGCTGCGGCTAACGGTGCGGGTGCTGGATTTGAAGAAGCTGCGGCAGACGCCGGAGATCGTCGAGGAGGGGTTGCTGGAAGACCTGGCGACGCTGCAGAACCGGGTGTCGTGGAAGGTGCTGAACTCGATCGCGCTGAAGCCGTCGGAGAGCGAGGGGGATTTTCTGGCGCGGCGGCCGGCGGTGCGGGTGGACGCGATGGAGAACTATGTCCGGGGGCTGCTGGCGAAGACGGACGCGGCGCGGCACCGGTTCTTTACGCAGGCGGCGTTTCTGGACCCGAAGTATTCGCAGCCTTGTTTTCAGCTGGGGCTGCACTACTGGCAGAAGGAAGATTATCAGCAGGCGGCGCGGTGGTTCGGGCGGGTGGCGCGGGGGGACGTGCACTACATGGAAGCGACGTTCTACGCGGGGATCTGCCGGCATTATCTGGCGCAGTACGCGGCGGCGGAGACGGCGTTCGCGCGGGTGTCGGAAGAGGTGCCGTTGAACGAGGTGTTCTCGAACCTGGGGAGCAGCCAGTTGCGGCTGGGGAAGCTGGCGCTGGCGATCGGGAATTTCGAGAAGGCGCTGGAAGGCGACGCGGCGGACCCGGACTACCATTTCAACCTGGGGTACGCGCTGTGGCACGCCAAGCGGTATGACGAGGCGGCGGAGCGGTTCCGGGCCGTTTTGGAGCGGATTCCGGACGATAAAGACGCGACGCTGCTGCTGGGACATTGTTTGAAGAAAGACCCGCCCCGGCCGGGGGATCCGAAACAGGAAGGACTCGAGCGCGTGAAGGAGGAATACGAGGAAACCGTGTTCCGCCAACTGAAGTCGATGATCGAAAAGAAGTGAAGCGATACCTTGTTTTGATACTGACCGCGGCGGCGTGGGGCCAGACGCCCCCGGCGCCGGCCAAGCCCGAGGCGCCCGCGGCGGCGCCGGCGAAACCGCAGCAGCGCATGGGCGCGACGGCGATGCGGAATGAGAACGTCGCGGTGTACTTGATCGACACGAACGCGGCGAAGGAGGCGGCGATCCGGGCCGGGAGCCAGGTGACGCTGGTGACCGAGGCGACGGTGGAATCGAACCACTTCGCGGCGGACCAGGGGCGGGGATCGTCGGGCGGGTTCACGTTCAATCCGCCGGCGCGGCCGGCCGGGTGGCACGGGGAGTTGTACGAGCGGCACCAGAACAGCGTGATGAACGCGCGCACCTTTTTCCAGGTGGGCAGCGTGCAGCCGGGGCGGCAGAACGCCTACGGCGGGCGGGCGACGGGCGACCTGGGCCGCGCGGGGTACACGACGGTGAACCTGGGGCAGCGGAAGGTGCGCGGGATGGTGAACGGAAACGTGCTGGTGCCGCTGCTGTCCGAGCGCACGAGCACGTCGCCGGACCCGGCCGTGCGGGCGGTGATCAACCGCTATTTTCAGGCCTATCCGGCGATCGCGCCGAACCGCACGGACTTCGACCCGCGGGCGTTGAACACGAACTCGCCGCAGCGGATAGACGAGACGGATTTCAACGCGCGGTGGGACACGGCGGTGCGGAAGAATCGCATCGGCGTGTATTATGCGGCGAACAAGCAGAACATCGATGCGTTCCAGCTGGTGGCCGGGCAGAACCCGGACACCGAGTTGATGAACCATACGGGGCGGGTGACGCTGACGCGCGGCGGGCTGCAGATGACGGCGCAGTTGCAGCGGGCGCTGTCGCTGCTGGTGCCGGAGCCGAACGCGGTGGGGCCGCGGATCCGGTTCGGATTCCAGATCGAAGAGCTGGGGCCGGACTCGAACTTTCCGGTGGACCGCGCGCAGAACACGTTCCGGTACGGGTTCGGGTATACGAAAACGGTCGCGGGCGGGCGGCACCAGTTGTACCTGGGCGGGGATTATCAGCGGATCCAGTTGAACGGGATCGAGTCGACGAACCTGCGCGGGTATTTTCAGTTCCAGAACAACTTCGGGCGGACGTCGATCGAGAACTTCCGGTACGGGACGCCGTCGGTGTACGAGGTGGTGGTCGGGGATATGGCGCGGGGGTTCCGGCAGTCGGCGGGGAACCTGTATTTCGCGGACCGGATCAAGATCACGCCGACGCTGCAGATGTATGTGGGCGTGCGTTACAGCCCGGAGGGGAGCCCGTACGAGGTGAGCGGGCGGGGGACGGTGCCGTATCCGTGCGACTGCAACAATTTTGCGCCGCGGCTGTCGCTGGCGTGGCGGTTCCGGACAGCGTGGACAATGCGGGGGATGTATGCGCTGAGCTACGCGCCGGTGCCGCCGGTGACGTATCAACAGGTACGGTCGAATGTGCCGTGGGCGCGGTATTACACGATCAACAACCCGGACTTGCTGAACCCGCTGCGGGACCTGGCGACGTCGGCGGCGAATCAGCAGTCGGCGGTGAACGTGCTGCCGGAGGATTTGAAGACGCCGTACGAGCACCTGTATTCGTATGTACTGGAACGGCAGTCGGCGACGCGGGGGATGGTGCGGATCGGGTACACGGGAAGCCGGTCGATGAAGCTGTTGACGGGGGTGGTGCTGAATCGGGCGCTGCCGCATCCGACGATTCCGTATACGACGGCGACGATCAACGAGCGGCGGCCGGACCCGTCGCTGGGCGAGGTGCGGTCGGTGCAGAACAACGGGATCGCTTACTACGACGGGGCGCAGGTGAGTTACGACCTGCCGTACCGGCGGGGCGTGAACGTGGGAGTGTCCTACACGTACGGCAAGGCGATCGACACGGGCGTGGATTACACGGCGACGGCGGCGAACCGGGACATGCTGAACGGGCGGGCGCAGTATCAGTACAACCAGATCAAAGACCGGAAGGGGTTGTCGAACTTCGACGCCAAGCACGCGGTGGCGCTGCGGTGGCTGTGGGACCTGCCGTGGCAGGGGCTGCAGTTGTCGGGGATTTCGACGTTCCGGAGCGGGACGCCGTTCACGCTGTATATCGGCTCCGACGCGCCGGGGTTCGGGAACGTGGACGGATCGGGCGGGGACCGGCCGAACATCGTGGACCCGTCGATCCTGGGCTTGACGATCGGGCATCCGGACGTGGCGCCGGTGATTTTGTCGAAGGACAAGTTTTCGTATCTGACGCCGCCGCAGCAGCAGGGGAGCCTGGGGCGGAACGTGATGCGGAAGGCGCCGATCGCGAACTGGAACCTGGCGCTGCAGAAGAGCTGGCGGCTGCGGACGTTGCGGGAGGCCACGCTGCAACTGCGCGGAGAAGCATACAATGGTTTCAATACGCCCCAGTTCGATGAACCGCAACGGAATCTTTCGTCGCCCGCATTCGGAAAAATCACAAATACTTTGAATGACGGGAGGGTTTTTCAGCTTGGTTTGCGCGTTATCCTTTAGGGCAGTACCTCAGAAGCAAGAGGTCTGCCGGGAATTCCCAAATCCTGACGTATAATCGGAAAGTTCATGCTCGAAGCTTTCGGCCTCTCTGACCCGGGTTGCGTGCGGCCCAACAACGAGGATTACTATCTTCTGGCGCCCTCTCTTGGCCTGTTCCTGGTGGCCGATGGAATGGGTGGGGCGCAGGCGGGCGAACACGCGTCGCAACTGGCGGCGGAGACGGTGGGCGAAGTGGTGTGGCGGTCGAGCGAGCTGTCGTCGCCCGAGGTGCTGATTTCGGCATTGGAAGAAGCCAACCGGCGGGTGTTGACGGCGGCGAGCGCGGACACGAACCTCGAGGGGATGGGCACGACGCTGACGGCGGTGCTCGATACGGGGAACCAGGCGTATATCGCCAGCGTGGGTGACAGTCGCGCCTATATCTACCACGAGGGGCAGTTGCTGGTCATCACCGAGGACCAGACGTGGGTGCAGGAAGTGGGCAAGAAGCTGGGGATCGAAGAGGCCCAGTTGAAGACGCATCCGATGCGGCACGTGCTGACGATGGCGATCGGGGTGAGCGATCAGCTGCGGATCAATTCGTACGTGGTGGAGCTGTCGGACGGGATGCAGTTCCTGCTGTGCAGCGACGGGTTGCACGGGGTGGTGGGCGACGACGGGATCGCGGAAATTTTCGCCAGCGACGAGAGCCTGGAGACGAAGGGCAAGCTGCTGATCGAGAAGGCGCGGGCGGCCGGCGGGCCGGACAATATCACGGCGGTGCTGCTGCGCGTCGTGAACGACGTTAGCGTTCCCGCCGAAAACGTGGAAGAATAGCAGCAGAACCAGAATGTTTGTCCGGCGCCGTGCCGCCGCCTTCCTGCTATCGGTAGGCCTGGCGGTTCCAGTCGCCTACCCCGCTCCGCCTGTTGCCGCGGACGGAGGGCCAGCTCAAAGCGATTCCGCCCCGGCTATACTTCGCATCCGCGTCCTTGAGGGCGAGGGTTCGATCCATACCGCGGGTACACGGTCCACCCAACCGATTGTTGTTTTTCTGACCGACGAGACGGGGCGCCCGGTGGAGGGGGCGTCGGTGTCGGTGCGTTTGCCGGAAGACGGCCCGAGCGGGCTGTTCCCGAACGGGATGAAGACGGAGATTGCGGTGACGGGCCCGGACGGGCGCGTGACGATCCGCGGGATTCAGTGGGGGCGCGCGGCGGGTCCGGTGCAGTTGCGCGTGACGGCGAACAAGGGCGAGGCGCGCGCGGGACTGCTGTCGACGCAGTACGTGACCGAGCCGGCGGGGGCGGCGCCGCGGCGGAGCGCGCCGGAGGGCGCCAAGCCCGTGCCGGCGCGGGCTCCGGCGCGGATCGAGCCGCCGTCGCGGTCGAAGTGGTTCGTGCTGGCGGCGTTGATCGGCGGGGCTGCGGCGGGGGGCGTGGCGGCGATGTCGCGGGGCGGCGCGGGAACGGCGGGAGGCGGCGCGGCGCCGCCGGCCGGGGTGACGCAGCCGACGGTCTCGATCGGGAATCCTTCCATCACGGTGGGGCGGCCATGAGGACGCTACTTTGGCTGTTCTGTCTGGCGGTGGGGGCGCAGGAGATCGGGCAGGCGCCGGCGCTGGCGCGGGTGCTGGACCGGGAGGGGCGGCTGACGGCGGTCTACGGGCTGGCGGGGAACTTCGCGGCGGGCGAGCCGGGCGAGGCGCTGCTCGAGTATGCGAACGACGGAGAGTACGAGTGGCGGCTGGCCGAGGGCTCGCTTTCGGTGACGCACGCGGGCCGGACGGTGACGATGGCGACCGGGGCGACGGCGGCGGAGTTTCGCGGGGCGTACGCGGTGCTGGACGGGGCCGTAGTGCGGCTGGACGGCGAGGCGCTGGTTCCGGCGGCCGAGGCGCCCGCGCCGGCGCGGACGATCGCGTGGGCCGAGGGCTGGCTGACGGTGCGGCAGGCCGACGGGACCGAGGAGCGCGTGGAATGCGCGCGGGAACCGGGGGCGTGGCGCGCGGCGGCGGCCGACTAGGCGCATACGCGGATCGACGGGCAGTCCTATTTGCTGCGGCTGACGCCGGGGGCCATCAACCGGGGGGCGTGCATCGCGGAGCTGAGCCAGTACGCGGACGAGCGCGAGCACCTCTGGGTGCCGTGCTCCTTTCTCGAGCCCGACGGCGCGCCGACG
>CAYMTH010000297.1:0-1324 GCA_964393235.1 uncultured Solibacteraceae bacterium
TCCACCGGAACGGCGACACGGCTGAAGAAGTTGATGGTGGACGGGGCGGTGATGCTGGCGAAAGGCTGATAGAGATGGCCGGAAAAACCGATGGTGTCGACATGCGGCAGCGCGGCCGCGAGCGACTGATCGAGCAGGGTGTACTGGTAAGCGGCGACGACGAACAGATCGGGAGCGAATTGCTGGACGCGGGCGATCAGTGCGCGTCCGAGTGCGGAATCGAGCGTGTAATTGCGCGTATACGGATTGCCGGGGGCGATGGCGATGTCGGCGTTGGGCGCGATATCGCGGGCAAACGGGGCGACAAAATCCCGAACGACGAGCAATAACTGGTGGCCAGCCTGCTGGAGCGCCGCGAACATCGGCTGGCGCAACAGCAGGTCCCCCAGGTTGTCGGGATTACATACAGCAATACGCATCGTTCCATTCTATGCACTGTCGCGCGGGCCGGTCCGGCGGTTGGAAACAGGAAATAGTACGATCAGTAAGATGCCGGAACGGCAGTTCGTAATTCGCATGTCCGCTCTTTTCTTTTATGCTTGAACGCAACCCTCGCGTTTGTATTGTTACCCCGGTGTTCAATGGCGGGAAGTTTCTGGATCAGACGGTTTTGAGTCTGGTCAGTCAGGCCGGCCGGTTCCGGTTGCGACTGCATATCCAGGACGGCGGGTCGACCGACGGCACGGTGGAGATGGCGCGGGCGTGGGCGGACCGGTTGCGGGAAGGTGGGATGCCGGTAGTGTGCGACGGCATCGAGTTCAGCTGGGACTCGTCGCCGGACCGCGGGATGTACGACGCCATCAACAAGGGTTTCGCGGCGATCGGCGTGGAGGATGACGACATACTCGGGTACCTGAACTCGGACGATCTGCTGGCGCCGGGGGCGGTTCAATTTGCCTGTGACCGGATGGCGCAGTTCGAGGGGGTGCACTGGATCGTAAGCCGGCCGTGCGAGTGCGATGGGGGCGGCGTGATGCGCAAGATTCATGCGCCGCAGATCTACAACCGGGAGTTGGTGCGGGCGGGACTGCAGGACGACCGGCACCGGTCGTTTGTGATGCAGGAAGGGTCGTTCTGGAAGGGATGGTTGTGGCGGAAGGCGGGCGGTTTGCGAAGCGATCTTCGGCTGGCGGGGGACTTCGATTTGTGGCGGCGATTTGCCGAGTACGCGGCGCCATATTCCTGTGAACAGGTGCTGGCAATGCACAGGCGGCAGCGCACGGTGGGCTTGCCGTTCTCGCCGCGGAACTCGGCCAGCGGCTTGGTGATGCCGCAGGCCGGGCAGTGGCGGTGCGCCACGCGGCTCACGGTGTCGGCCGAGCCA
>CAYMTH010000297.1:1334-6685 GCA_964393235.1 uncultured Solibacteraceae bacterium
CCGGTATTTTGACGAAATCGACAACGTGGCGCTTGGCGAAGAGGGGCGCGCGGAGCGGGACCGGGTATGGCGGGAGTATCTCGAATGGTTGGCGAATCCGGGGCGGGACGCGCGTTTCGCGGGTGGGATGATCGTCTATCATCCGGGGCCGGACAAGTGGGAGTTGGAAGAGCGGCAGCCACCGGTGGCGCTGGGGCCGACGCTGTTCGTGCGGCAGGACGGACGGAGCGCGGCGATGACGGCATGCGAAACGGCGGATGGGTTCACCGCGCCCGAGGGGCCGTATCCGGAGCTGCGGCTGCCGGCCGGAATCCGGTTCGCGCCGCCGGGAGAGAGCTGGCTCACCGTGGACGCGGCCGAGCGCGGCAGCTATTGGATTCTTCTGCGTTACCGGCACTTCACACCGGGGCTGCGGATGGAAGTGCGGGAGGGCGGGGAATCGCGCGCGGCGCTGGAGTTGCCGGCGACGCACCATCAACGCGACGGGCTGGCGTGTTTCGCGGTGCTGCTGCGGGAGGGGGCGAACCGGATCGGCTTGAACGTGTCGATGCCGGAGGGGGCGGGTGGACCGGGCCTGCTGGTGATCGGCGCGGAGGCGTTGCCGGCGACGGCGCTCTTCTCTTGACAGGTATGATAGCCGGATGATTTTCCGGATCGTCCTGGTGATGTCGGGGCTGGCGGCGGCAGGGGCCGACTGGCCGATGTTTCGTGGAGCGAACGGGTCCGGCGTAGCGGACGTCGAGAAGGCGCCGGTGGAGTTCGGGCCGGGGCGGAACGTTGTCTGGAAAACCGCGCTGCCGTTCGGCCATTCGTCGCCCGTGATTACCGGGGACCTCATTTTCCTTACCGGCGCCGAGGGCGGCGAGCGGGTGGACGCGGGCTACGGCGGCAAAGTGCGCGACGCAGGAGGGAAGCTGTTCACGATCTGCCTGGACCGGAAGAGCGGCAAGATCCTGTGGCGGCGCGAGGCGCCGCGGCCGCGGATCGAACACTACCAGACGACAAACTCGCCCGCGTCACCGAGCGCGGCGGCCGACGGGAAGAACGTGTTCGTCTTCTTCGCCGACTACGGGATTCTCTCCTACACGAAGGACGGCGCGGAGCGGTGGCGGACGCCGCTGGGGCCGTTCAACAACGTCAACGGGCACGGGTCGTCGCCGGTTGTGCACGGCGACCTGGTGAGCCTGGTGTGCGATCAGGACGCGGGCTCGTTCCTGGTGGCGCTCGATAAGAACACGGGGCGCGAGCGGTGGCGCGTGGACCGGCCGGAGGTGACGCGGAGCTACGTGACGCCGGCGGTGTTCACGCCGAAGAACGGGCGGGCGGAGTTGATCGTGCCTGGGGCATATCAGGTGACTTCGTACGACGCCGCGACGGGCGAGAAGCTATGGTGGGTGCGCGGGTTTTCGTGGCAGCCGAAGTCGTTGCCGGTGATCGACGGCGACATGATCTATGCGCACGGATGGGAGGGCGGCGGCGAGGCGGAGACGCCCACCGAAACACCGTCGTGGGCCGAGACGCTGCAAAGCTACGACGCCGACAAAGACGGGCGGATCGTTGAGGCGGAGATCGATCCCAAGCTGAAGAAGAGCTTCTATCTGCTCGATCTGAACGGCAACGGCTTTCTGGTGGAGAAGGAGTGGGATTTCTACCGCGCGCGGCGGGCGGCGCGCAACGCGCTGGTGGCGATCCGGCATGGCGGGCGCGGGGACGTGACGCAGACGGCCGTGGCGTGGCGGATGCAGAAGTTTCTGCCGAATGTGCCGTCGCCGCTGATCTACAGGGGCGTGTTGTACCTGATCAAAGACGGCGGCATTCTGAGCTCGATCGACCCGAAGACGGGGCAGATCTTGAAGCAGGGGCGGCTGACGGGCGCGCTCGACACCTACTACAGTTCGCCGGTGGCGGCGGCCGGGCACATTTACCTGTTCAGCCAGAACGGCGCGGCGACGGTGGTGCGCGCCGGGGCGCAGTGGGAACCGGTGGCGACCATCGATATGGAGGAGCCGGTGTTCGCGACGCCGGCGTTTGTCGACGACCGCATGTACGTGCGGACACGCGGGGCGCTCTACTGCTTCGCGGCGGCGCGCTAAACGGCCATCTCGAGCAGCTTGCGGACCGTATTCCAATTGCGGCAGGTGCCGGTGACGCCGAGCGATTTTTCGATCTTCGCGAGCGGGAGTTTCGAGGGGCCCTGGCCGAGGGGGAAGTGGATGTAGAGGTCGCGGCCGCGCAGGTGGAGGCGCTCGGGATCGGTGGGCGGAAGCATGGTGGAGACGGGGTGGCCGCTGAGGAAATCGACGACGAGCTTCGTTGGTTCGAGGCCGGGGAAGGGGTTGTTGTCGACGATGTCGCGCAGGTCGGCGGCGGTGCGGAAGATCGCGGTCGTGCGGACGCCGAGCTTGTCCGCGATCGCGGCCTCGAGGTCCACCGGCGTGATGCCGCCGCGGAAGACGATGTTGCCGCTTTGGATGTATGTGCGGACGTCGCGCAGCCCGAGCGAGGCGCAGAGCCCGCGGAGGTCTTCCATTCGCATCTTGCCGGAGCCGGTGACGTTGATGCCGCGCAGGAGCGCGACGACCGTTTCGCTCATAGGCGGCGGAGTTCGAGGGCGATGTCCTCGGTGTGTTCGGGTGTGGTGACGGCGCCGTTGTCGACGATCGCGCGGCCGAGTTCCTTGCCGGTCTTGGGGTCGTGCCAGATGGCCTGGTAGCGGCCCTCGGGGATCTGCAGGCGCCAGGCGACGGTCTTCTTCGCGGTCTCGACGGCGTAGCGCGGGCGGTAGCCGTTGCGGAGTTCGCCGTAGTGGCCGTAGCAGAGGTAGACCTGGCCGGCCTGGCCGAGGCAGCGGGCGTGCGAGGAGACGCCTTCGAGCGGCCACAGGACGGCGAGGTCGAAGCGGTCCATAGTGCGCTTCAGAAAGCCGAGCTGCTTCCGCAGGGCGGGGGAGCCGCCGCCGGGCGTCGAGGCGGGCGGCTGAAACGAGCCGTCTTCATGGCCGGCGGTGAAGGAGTAATCGAGGTTGTTGTAGAGCGCGCCGCCGGCGGTCAGGAAGTCCCAGGCCTGGATGCGGTAGACGGCGTCGTCGGAGCCGTCGAAGCCGGTTTCGTTCATGCCGATGGGGCGGTTGAGCGAGTAGTTTTGCGCGACGGCGCGGGGCGGGCGGGCGTAGTGGAAATTGAAGATGGAGACGTTGGGGTCGGGATCGGTAACGGTCTTTTCGTGGTTGGCGATGTTCTGCGAGATGAGGTGGCGCCCGCCGTCGGCCTCGCGGATCACGCGGGCCATGTGACGCTGCCACTCGAGCGTCGGGCCGCCGATATAGGGCTCGTTGCAGATCTCGAAATAGAAGTTGTCGAAGTCCTTCAGTTCGGCGGCGATCTTGCGGACGAAGGCGTCGAGCGCGGCCTGCAGCTTTGGATCCTTGAGCGTCCAGGGCTCGTCGTGTTTCAGGCCCGCGCCGATGCCGTTGCGGTTGTTCTGCCAGGGCGTGAGCTTCCAGTGCGTTTCGTTGTAGTGCGTGGTGGTGAGGCAGACTTCGACGATGATGCCGTGTTTGGCGGCTTCGGCGAGGAAGTCCTTGAGGCGGGCGAAGTAGGCCGGGTTCCAGGCCGTGAGGTCGTAGGCGCCGGAGGCGTCGCGGAGGAAGGGGGAGAGGAAGTCGGCCGGCTCGGGGGCGAGGGTGTTGCGCGCGATGTTGAAGCTGCCGGGGACCTCGCGGTAAAGGCCGCTGAAAATGCGGGTATGGTTGAGTCCGTCGGCGGCGAGGGTGGCGAGGTATTTGCGGTAGTCGAACTTCGCGTTGAGGACCGCGCCGTAGTGCTCGCCGGAGGTGACGAGCACAGTGGGGCGGCCCTTGTAGCTGAAGTAGTGCGGGTTGGCCGGCAGCAGCCCGAATGGCTGCGCGACGAGGGCCGCGCCACAGACGAGGAGAGCGGCCAGGCGCATGGTCAGGCCTCCGCCATGACTTCGATTTCCACCAGGCAGCCGAACGGAATGGCGGCCACGGCGACGGTGGTGCGGGCGGGCGGATTTTCGCCGAAGCGGCCGCGGAAGACCTCGTTCATGCGGGCGTAGTTATTGATGTCGCTGAGGTAGACGTTGCACTTCACGGCCTTCTCCATCGACGAGCCGACGTGCTTCAGGTTGGCTTCGATACTGTCGAGGACATACTTGGTCTGCTCTTCGATGGTGCCGCCGTCGATCTTCCCGGTGCCGGAGACGAACACGAAACCGTTGCAGGTGACGATGGGCGAATAGAGGGGCGTCTTGCCATCCTTAGGACGGCCGTCCTTCCAGTGGGACTGGCGGGTGGAGGGCTTTTTCTTGGCGGCCATGGCGGCGGGCGCGGCGGCCGCCGCGGCGAGCAGATTGCGGCGCGATTTCATTGCGCCATGATACTACCGCGCGAAGCGGAAGCAGATGGGGCCCGGTGCGGCGAGCGGCGCGCCGGCGGGTGTCAGAAGGCCGGTTTTCGGGTCGACGCGGAACACCTGTATCGTGTTGTCCGACTGGCTGCCGGCGATGAGAAAGCGGCCGTCGGGCGAGAGCGTGAACCCGCGCGGGATGCGGCCCACCTTGGTGTCGGCGATCTTTTCCAGCTTCGCGCCGATGCGGAAGACGGCGATCGTATCGGCGCCTCGGTTGGAGGCATAGAGGAACTTTTCGGCCTTGTCGATGAGAACTTCGGCCGACGACGAATCGCCGGTGAAGCCCGCCGGCAGCGCGTTGACGGTTTCGAGCAGCTTGCCTTTTTCAAAGACGCTCACCGAGGACGCGATCTCGTTCAGAACGTAGATGCGCTTCTTCCCGAGCGCGAGATGGCGCGGGCCGGCGCCGGGCGGCGTGCGCAGCGGTTCGCGCGGCGTCAGTTTGCCGGTGCCGGCGTCGAAACCGTAGACGCGGACTTCGTCGATGCCGAGATCGGCGGCGTACATGGTTTTGTTGTCGGCGGAGAAGTATGTGGAGTGCGCGTGCGGGCCGGTCTGCCGCGTCACGTGGGGTCCCTTGCCGGAGTGCTGGGCCGAATCGACGGCCTCGCTCAGGCGGCCGTCCGCCTCGATGCGATACACGGCGACGCTGCCGCTGCCGAAGTTGGCGGTGGAGACCCACCGGCCCGAACGGTCGATCTGCACGTGCGCCGGCCCGGCGCCCTTCGAACTGACTTCGTTCAACAGGCGCAGATTGCCATCGGGCTCGATGGCGAAGGCGCGCACCTTGCCGTCGGGCACGGCCACGACCGCGTAGAGCAGCGGGCGCGTGGGATGGACGGCGAGGAAGGTCGGATTCTCCGTCTTCCCCGCCGCTTTCAGGTCGCTAATGGCTCCCGATACCGGATCGAAGCGCAGCCG
>CAYMTH010000298.1:0-326 GCA_964393235.1 uncultured Solibacteraceae bacterium
GCCCCGCCGCCGTCAGCGTCTTCGAGAAGTCGCCGGCCATCTGCTCGTCGGTCGGCAGCGTGAAGAATCGCGTCGACGCCGCGCGCTGCCGGCGCCCTTCGTAGACCATGAACCAGAAGGTCTTGTTCTTGCCATCGTAGACTTTCGGAATCACCAGCGGACCGCCCGAGCTCGCGCCGAACTCGTTACGCTGGAACGTCGCCAGCCGCGCCCCGCTCGCGTTCGCAAACCAGTTGTTGGCGTCCATCTTCGAGTTCCGCACGAACTCGAACAGCGAACCGTGCAGCGTATTCGTCCCCGATTTCGTCGCGATCGTCAACACACCG
>CAYMTH010000298.1:336-6670 GCA_964393235.1 uncultured Solibacteraceae bacterium
CCGCCCGAACGCCCGTATTCGGCGCTGTAGGCGTTGGTCTGGATGCGGATCGCCTCGACGCCTTCCCCCGAAGGCACCGCGCTGTTGGCGTTCATGTTCGCCGTGTTCGAGTTCATCGTCACCGGCACGCCGTCCATCAGAATCGCGTTCGACGAGTCGCGCCCGCCGTTCACCGTGAAGATGCCGATCGAGTGGAAACCCTCGTTGGCGCTGCCCGCCGCCGGCCGCTGCGGGAACACGCCCGCCGTCGCCCAGGCCAGCGAATACACGTTTCGCCCGTTCAACGGCAGGTCGATGATTCGCTTGTTTTCCACGACGCCGCTCAGCGTGGCCGTAGTCGTATCCACTAGCTGCGCCCCGCCTTCGACCGTCACCGACTCCGACACCGCGCCCACCTGCAGCGAGATATTCACTTCCGCCTTCTGCTGCGTCGCAATCGGGATCGACTCCAGAAGGTGCGCCCGGAAACCCTGCTTCTCCGCCCGCAACCGGTATCGCCCCGGCGGCAGCGGCGTCACCACGTAAAAGCCACTCTCGTTCGACTCCGTGCGGAAATTCACATTCCGCTCGACGTCGGTCACAACAACACTCGCCCCGGCGATAGCCGATCCCGACGGATCGGTCACCAGTCCGGATATCTGTCCAGCAACGGTCTGCGCGGCGATATGCGGCGCGGACATGCAAAGTGCCAAGACCACGCTCAGCGGCGCGGCGGACCGAAACAACTTCATCGCATTTCCCCTTTACGAAGGTTTGTTAACACTACGGTCGGCGGCCAATCCTATACGGTTAGCCCACCACTTTGCAACCCCCTCCCCCCGCATGCCGCATCATGGAAGAATCCATGGCCATCCTGTACACGTATCTCCGCCAACACCTCCCACTCGTCGCCCTCGCCCTCCTGCTCGCCACCATCAACCAGGTCTTCTCCCTCCTCGACCCGCTCATCTTCCGCCACGTCATCGACAACTACGCCACGAAATACGACCAGTACTCCACCGCCGATTTCTTCCGCGGCGTCTCGCTCCTGCTCGGCGCCACCGTCGGCGGCGCCTTCGTCTCCCGCGTCGCCAAGAACATCCAGGACTACGTCATCAACCGTATCACCCAGCAGATCGGCGCCCGCATGTATGCCGACGGCATCCGCCATTCCCTCTCCCTCCCCTACCAGGTCTTCGAGGATCAGCGCTCCGGCGAAACGCTCGGTAAACTCCAAAAGGTCCGCACCGACGTTGAAAAGTTCATCCAGATCTCGATCAACCTTCTTTTCACCACGCTCGTCGGCGTGGTCTTCGTGATGATCTACGCCTTCAACGTCCACTGGGCCATCGCCCCCGCGTTCTTCCTCACCATCCCGCTGCTCGGCACGCTCAGCTCCGTGCTCTCCAAACGCATCAAACGCATCCAGAGCGAAATCGTCAAAGAGACCACCGCCCTCGCCGGATCCACCACGGAGAGCCTTCGCAACATCGAACTCGTTAAGTCCCTCGGTCTCGCCAAGCAGGAGATCGCCCGCCTCAACTCCACCACCGGCGCCATCCTGGAGCTCGAACTGAAGAAGGTGAAATACCTCCGCAGCCTCAGCTTCATTCAGGGCACCACCGTCAACGCCCTTCGCACCAGCATTCTCTTCTTCATGCTCTACCTGATCTTCGACCGCCAGATCACCGTCGGCCAGTTCTTCAGCCTGCTCATCTACTCGTTCTTCATCTTCGGCCCGTTGCAGGAACTCGGCAACGTCATCAACGTCTACCGCGAAACCGAAGTCAGCCTGAACAACTTCGCCGCCATCCTCGCGATGCAGCCCGACACCGCGCCCGCCAATCCCAAGCCCGTCGACAAGCTGCATTCCCTCGCCTTCGACGCCATCACCTTCCAGCACCAGTCCGCCACCCACCCCGCCCTCCGCGACATCTCCTTCACCGTCAACCGCGGCGAAACCGTCGCCTTCGTCGGCCCCTCGGGCGCCGGCAAATCCACCCTCGTCAAACTCCTCGTCGGCCTCTACAAACCACGCCAGGGCCGCATTCTCTACAACGCCATTCCCTCGGACGAAATCGACCTCGAGTCCTTCCGCGAACGCATCGGCTTCGTCACCCAGGACACGCAGCTCTTCTCCGGCACCATCGGCGAAAACCTCCGCTTCGTCAAGCCCGGCGCCTCCGACGAAGAGTGCCTCCAGGTGCTCCGCCACGCCGCGGCCACCACGCTGCTCGACCGCGCCGACAAAGGCCTCGAAACCCGCATCGGCGAAGGCGGCGTCAAGGTCTCCGGCGGCGAAAAGCAGCGCCTGTCCATCGCCCGCAGCCTGCTCCGCCAGCCCGAACTGATGGTCTTCGACGAAGCCACCTCCGCGCTCGATTCCATCACCGAGGAAGAGGTCTCCGCCACCATCCGCGACCTCGCCAACCGCCGCGACGCCATCACCATCCTCATCGCCCATCGCCTCTCCACCGTCATGCACGCCGACCGCATCTATGTCCTCGAACGCGGCCGCGTCGTCGAGCAGGGCGCCCACGACGAACTCGTCGCGCAAAAGGGCCTCTACTACGCGCTCTGGCGCCAGCAGGCCGGCGCCCCCGCCTTGCCGTAAATTGAAAACATGCGCTCCGCACGGATCCTCCTGGCCCTATCCCTCGCCGTCCCCGCCCAGGAGGTCAGCCAGTCCGGCCTCCGTCTGAAGGCCGAACGCCCCCTCGTCGCCCAGGCCGAACGTGCCAGAAACGGCATGGTCGCCTCCACGCACGAGATCGCCAGCCAGGTCGGCATCGACATCCTCAAGAAGGGCGGCAATGCCGTCGACGCCGCCGTCGCCGTCGGCTTCGCGCTCGCCGTCGTTCACCCCGAAGCCGGCAACATCGGCGGCGGCTACATGCTCATCCGCATGGCCGACGGCCGCGCCACCGCCATCGACTACAAGGAAATGGCCCCCGCCGCGGCCCACCCCGGCATGTTCAAAACACCCGCCGAACAGTCCACCGGCTACAAGGCCTCCGCCGTCCCCGGCACCGTCGCCGGCTTCGCGCTCGCCCATCAAAAGTACGGCAAACTCCCCTGGGCCCAGGTCCTCGAACCGGCCCGCCGCCTCGCCGCGAAAGGCTTCCCCGCCTCCCAGCGCATGGAAATCATCCTCGCCCGCCAGGTGCCCGTCATGAAGCAGTTCCCGGAGACCGCGAAGATCTTCCTCCACGGCTCGGACCAGCCGCTCAAGCAAGGCGAACTCGTCCGCCAGCCCGACCTCGCCGCCACCCTCCGCCGCCTCCAGAAAGACCCGCGCGACTTCTACGAAGGTCGCACCGCCCAGCTCATCGACGCCGACATGCGCGCCAACAACGGCACCATCACCCTCGACGATCTCAAAGCCTACAAGGCCATCGAGCGCGCCCCCATCCAGGGCTCCTACCGCGGCCACCCCATCCTCGCCATGGGCCCGTCCAGTTCCGGCGGCACCGCCGTCCTTCAGATGCTGAACATCCTCGAAAGCTTCCCCCTCCGCCTCGGCGAGGAAGGCTCCGTCCGCGCCCGCCATCTCCACGTCGAGGCCGCCCGCCGCGCCTTCAAAGACCGCGCCGAATTCGCCGGCGACCCCGACTTCTTCGATATCCCCACCGCCCGCCTCATCTCCAAGGAGCACGCCGCCCAGTGGGCCCGCTCCATCGACCCCGCCAAGGCCTCGCCGCTCCCCGTCGCCCCCGCCGCCAAAGAGTCCAACGAGACCACCCACTTCTCCGTCATCGACGCCGCCGGCAACATCGTCTCGAACACCTATACCCTCAATGGCTTCTACGGCTCGCAGGTCATCGCCAAAGGCACCGGTGTGCTGCTCAACGACATCATGGGCGGCTTCGGCACGCGCGGCCGCAACAAGATCGAACCGCGCAAACGCCCGGTCTCTTCCATGTCTCCCGTCATCGTCCTGAACAAGGACAACACCGCCTGGCTCGCCCTCGGCTCCCCCGGTTCACAGACCATCCCCAACACCGTGCTCCAGGTGATCACCAACATGATCGACTTCAAGATGAGCCTGCGCGACGCCATCGATTACCCGCGCATCCACCACCAGGGCACGCCCGACCGCATCGACGCCGAACCCGGCGCCCTCGTCGTCGAGGTCGCCGAGAAACTCCGCGCCATGGGCCACACCCTCAACCCGGCGCTCCGCTCCCAAGGCGACGTCCACGCCGTCGCCGTCGAACCCGGCACCAACATGCGCCTCGGCTGGTCCGACGGCCGCCGCGGCGGCAAAGCCATCGGCTATTGAGCCGCACGGTACAATCGTGATTTCCCGACTTCTATGACCCTCCCCCAGGCCATGCCCTGGCACTCCCATTACGACTACTGGGTCCCGCGCGACGCCAACTTCCCGCGTCAGCCCCTCTACCTCATCCTGCAGACCGCCGCCGTCGAGTTCCGTAACCGGCCCGCCACCGCGTACCTCGGCGCCACGCTGAACTTTGAACAGATCAAATTGAAGGCCGACCGCCTCGCGGCCTCCCTCCACGCCCGCGGCATCGGCAAGGGAGACCGCGTCGGCATCCAACTGCCCGACTGCCCGCAATACGCCATCGCCTTCTTCGCCGCCATGCGCCTCGGCGCCATCGCCGTGCCCATCCCCTACGGCGCCCCCCTCCCCAACCTGTCCGCCCTCTCCGTCCTCGTCACCGAGTCCTTCTCTCCGCTCCCCGTCAAGCTCCAGATCCGCACCTCCCTCCCCGACTACTCCGCCACCCCCGAACCTCACAGCAACAACTTCGACGCGCTGATCGCCAACGGCGATCCGTACGCCCTTCCCCTCCTCGACCTCGACCCTGACTCCAGCCCCGCCATCGCCACCCCGACCGCAACCTTCACCCACTCGCAACTCTTCGCCCGCGCCGTGCAGCACACCCTCTGGCACGGTCCGCGCCTCCGCCGCGGCGACGAACGCATCCTCAGCGCGATCCCCAGCCACCCCATCGACGCGTTCCTCTTCGCCTTCTGGAACGGCGCGCTATCGATTCTCGTCCCCCATCACGACACCAACCAGATCGTCTCCGCCTGCAAAGGCTACCACCCCACAGTCCTCACCGGCGCCCCCGCGCTGTTCTTGTCCCTCCTCCGCCATCCCGAGGTCCGCCAGTGCGGCCTCAATCGCGTCAAAACCATTCAGTCCTTCGGCGCGCCGCTCTCCCCCGAGATCGCCGACGCCATCGAACAGATCGCCGGCATGCCCGTCCGCCCCACCGACGGCATCGCGTTCCATACGCCGCTGCTCTGCCCCCGGCCCGCCTCCGCGCTCGGCGTTCCTCTCCCCGGCACAGACTGCCGCATCGACGAGGAAGGCCTCCTGTGGATCCAGGGCCCGCAGGTCCCCGCCACCGAGTCCGGCTGGTTCCCCACCGGCCTCTCCGCCACCCTCGACGACGCCGGCTTCCTCCACCCGAAAATGGTGCCTGCCGCGAGTGTCCCCATTTTTTCCACGGAGCAATTCATGAGCGACCTGGTGCAAATCTCCAAAGACGGCAACGTCGGCGTCATCACCGTCAACAACCCTCCCGTCAACGCCCTCAGCCCCGGCGTCCCCGAAGGCATTCAGGCCGCCCTCGAACTCCACATCGCCGATCCGGAGGTCTCCGCCATCGTCCTCATCGGCGCGGGCCGCACCTTCATCGCCGGCGCCGATATCAAGGAGTTCGGCAAGGTCGTCGCCGGCCAGTCCAAGGGCCACAACCTGCTGCCCCTCATGCTCGCCATGGAGGATTCGCCCAAGCCCGTCGTCGTCGCCATCCACGGCACCGCGCTCGGCGGCGGCCTCGAAGTCGCCATGGGCGGCCACTACCGCGTCGCCTCGCCGGGCGCGCAGGTCGGCCAGCCCGAGGTCAAAATCGGACTCATCCCCGGCGCCGCCGGCACCCAGCGCCTGCCCCGCCTCGCCGGCGTCGAACTCGCCGCCCGCATGTGCGCCTTCGGCGAGCCCATCAAAGCCGCCGAGGCCCTCGCCGCCGGCATTCTCGACGAACTCATCGAAGGCGACCTCCTCGCCGGCGCCGTCGAATTCGCCCGCCGCCAGACCGACCGTCCCAAGCCCCGCGAACGCTTCATCCGCCCCTTCGACCCCGAGATCTTCCCCACCCTCCGCGCCCAGGCCCGCAAATCCCTCCGCAACCAGACCGCCCCCCTCGCCGCCATCGCCGCCGTTGAGGCCGCCACCCATCTCTCCTTCGACGAAGGCTGCGCCCACGAACGCGAACTCTTCAACCAGTGCCTCTTCGGCCCGCAGTCGAAAGCCCTCATCCACGCCTTCTTCGGCGAACGCGAGGTCGCCAAGGTGCCCGGCCTCTCCAAGGACACGCCG
>CAYMTH010000299.1:0-6657 GCA_964393235.1 uncultured Solibacteraceae bacterium
GGGCGGCAAGACCATCTATCACGTCGGCATCCCCATCCACTGGGGCTACGTCGGCCGCGTCCGCGGGCCGCTGGTCAACAACCTGACCCCCTCGGCCTTCGATCCCAATTCCGGAACCCCTGAGTACAAGGGCTTCCTCGTGAACGTGGAGAAGCTCTAATGCCGCCGACCACCGTCGCCAAGCTCGTCGACACCTCGCTTTGCATCGGCTGCAAAGCCTGCGAGGTCGCCTGCCAGGAGTGGAACGACCAGGAGTTCACCCTTGGCGTATTCAACAACACCTACCAGACCCTGCCCGACCTGGCGCCGAACTTCTGGAACCTCATCAAGTTCAATGAGAGCGTCGAGGACGGCGCCACCTCGTGGCTGATGGCCAAGTACCAGTGCATGCACTGCGGCGACCCCGGGTGCCTGAAGGCCTGCCCCGCGCCGGGCGCCATCATCCAGCGGCCCAACGGCATCGTCGACTTCCAGCAGGACAACTGCATCGGCTGCGGCTACTGCATCACCGGCTGCCCGTTCGACGTGCCGCGGCTGAGCCCGAAGACGAAGAAGGTTTACAAGTGCTCGCTGTGCTCGGACCGCGTCGGCGCGGGGATGACGCCGGCCTGCATCCGCACCTGCCCCACCAACTGCCTGACGTTTGGCTCGCGCAATGACCTGGTCCAACTGGCCACCCAGCGCGCCGAGGAACTGAAGGAAGACGGCTTCAAGGACGCCGGCATCTACGATGGCCCGGGCGTCGGCGGCACCAACGTGGTCTATGTCTTGAAGCACGCTTCGACGCCTGAGAAGTACGGGCTGCCGAAGGACCCGACGATCCCGTGGACCGTGTCGCTGTGGAAGGGGCCGCTCAAGTGGGTGGCCAACGCGGCCTTCCTCGGCACCGCGCTCGGCGCCATGCTGCACTACCTGAAGTTCGGACCCAAGGAGACTCACGATGCCGACGAAGTCCATTGAGCGCTTCTCGTTCGCCGAGCGCGCCTCGCACTGGATCTCGGCGCTCTGCTTCCTGTATGCCGGGTTTACGGGCCTCGCGCTCTGGTCGCCGCGGCTGTTCTGGCTTTCGGGCGTGTTCGGCGGCGGCGAGACCGTTCGCGCGTGGCACCCGTGGGCGGGGCTCCTCTTCACCTGCGCGCTGGGCGTGATGTTCAAGCGCTGGGCGGGGCAGATGCAGCTCGATCAGGACGACCAGGTCTGGCTGGCCAAGAGCCATCTGTACGCGCAGAACCTCGAGGTCGATATCCCGGAGAGCGGGCGGTTCAACGCGGGGCAGAAGATGATGTTCTGGCTGCAGTCGGCGTCGGCGTTCTTCCTGCTGCTGTCGGGCGTGGTCATCTGGTTTCCGGAGCAGGCGCCGCGGGCGCTGCGGGTGGCGGCGATCCTGCTGCACCCGGTTTGCGCGTCGGTGTCGCTGGGCGGCATCATCGTGCACTTCTACATGAGCACGCTGGCGGTGCCGGGCGCGCTCGACGCGATGGTCCACGGGAAGGTGACGCCGGGCTGGGCGCGGTCGCACCACGGCAAGTGGTTCCGCGAGGTGACGGGCCGGTGAGGGCGCGTCGCGCCCGCGATCTGGCCCGCAAGTATCCGCAAGCCGCCGAGGTCCTGGAACTGTTGGCCGCGGCGTATGACGTGATCGGGGACGCCGCGCCGGCGTTCGACGGGGCGCAGGCGCTGGCGGACCGGCTGCACGCGTCCCTGCGGGACCTGGCGCCGGAGCCGCTGCGCGAGGCGGCGCCGAGCGTCGAGGCCTATTTCAATCAGCCCGACCCCTACGATCCGGCCAGCTTCTATGCGCGGCTGGCGCTGGAGGCCTGGGCGCGGCACGCCCCGCTGCTGAACCCGAGCGCGGCCCCGAACGAGTGCCCGCGCTGCGGCCACGCCCCGCAACTGGGTGTGCTGCGGCCGGCGGGCAACGGCAACGCGCTGTATCTGGCCTGTTCGCTCTGCCGGCAGGAGTGGCCCTACCGCCGGACGACGTGCCCGGAGTGCGGTGAGGCGGACCCGGACAAGATCTCCTACTTCACCTCCGAAGGGTACCCGTGGGCGCAGACGCAGACCTGCGGCGGGTGCCAGGGGTACATCCATCTGCTGCTGCCGGAGGCAGAGCCGGCGATGATCCCGGAGGTGGACGAGATCGCGCTGCTGGCCGCCGACGTCTGGGCGGGCGAGCAGGGGCTACGGAAGATCTGGCCGAACCTGGCCGGCCTCTAGCGCGACCCGGGCGGCGGTGTCGGCCGGGCGGCCTTCGTTGCGGTTGGTGAGCACGATGACTGCCAGGCCCTTGCGCGGGTAGCGGAGCAGGGCGTTGCGGAAGCCGCGGGTCTCGCCGGTATGGCTGATTACCGGCTGGCCGTCGCGGGTTTCGAGGCGCCAGCCGAAGCCGTAGTTCACCGGCGTGCCGTCGTTGAGGCGGGCGGTGGTCCAGGACTGCTCGAGGGTCTTGCAGTCAAGCAGGCGGCAGCTGTCGAGGGCGCGGACCCAGCGGGCGAGGTCCTCGAGGTTCGAGTAGATGCCGCCGTCGCCGAGCACGGCGCTGGTGGGCGACTGGTCGTCGACCTTCCAGCCCCCGGGCGCGCGGGAGTGGCCGTAGGCGCGGCGCCGGACCTTGTCTCGGCCCTCGACGTGTGCCACGGTGTTCTTCATGCCGAGGGGCTTGAAGATCCGGGCCTTGAGAAAGACGGGGAAGGGTTGGCCGCCGGCGGCCTCGACGATGAGGGCGAGCAGGGCGTAGCCGGTGTTCGAGTAGCGGTACTGCGCGCCGGGGGCGAACAGCGGGGCGGGCTGGCGCCGGACGAAGGCGAGCACGTCGGCGTCGGTGAGCTGCGGGGTGCCTTCGGGGACATCGGCGTCGTAGTCGGGGAGGCCGGAGGTGTGGGTGAGCAGGTGCCGGACGGTGATGCCGGAGGCCCAGGCGGGGAGGGGGGCGAGGTGTTTGGCGGCCGGGTCGTCGAGGGTGAGGCGGCCGTCTTTGGCCAGCAGCAGGATGGCGGTGGCCGTGAACTGCTTGGAGACCGAGGCGAGGCGGAAGTTGGTCCTGGCGTCGATCCTGCGGCCGGTCCGGATGTCGTCAGCGCCCTCGGTCCGGACCTGGACGGGCTTGCCGTTTTCGAGCAGCATGAGGGCTGACCCGGGGTCCAACATCGCGAGCAGGAGAGGGCCGATAACCATGGGAATGATCCAGTTTGCCGCCAACTGCGACGATTTGTCATCCGGGCGGGCGGCGGGAAGCTGGCCGGGGCGAAGTGATATTCTCACTAACATGAGCAATGAAATCACGCGTCGCCATCTATTGGGCGCCTCAGCCGCAGCGTTTGCGGGAGCGCCGGGAATTGTGTCCGCTCAGAACGTGAGCGGGAAGGTGAACGTCGGCTGGATCGGGGCCGGCACGCGCGGCATGCACGTCATGAAGATGATGTACCAGGCAGTGCCGAACAGCGTGGTCGTATCGGGTGTCTGCGACACCTTCGAAGGCAACCTGGCGAAGGGCAAAGACCAGGTGCAGACGATGGGGAAGAACACCCCGAAGACCTATGTGGACTACAAGGAGCTGCTGGCCGATAAGTCGATCGACGCCGTATTCATTGCCACGCCGGAGCACCTGCACCACGAGATGACGATCGCGGCGCTGCGGGCCGGGAAGAACATCTACGTCGAAAAGCCGCTGGCGCACACGATCGAAGAGGGCGCCGAGATTGTCCGGGAGGCGAAGAAGGCCGGGAAGGTGATCCAGGTCGGGACGCAGAACCGGTCGAACTCGCTGTACCAGAAGGCGAAGGAGATGGTCGCCAAGGGCATGATCGGCGACATCCACTACGTGCGGGCGTTCTGGTACCGGAACTCGCTCGACGACAATCCGGCCTGGCGGTATGCGATCCCGCCGGACGCCAACGAGAAGAACACGGACTGGAAGCGGTTCCTGGGGACGGCGAAGAACCGGCCGTTCGACAAGCAGCGCTACTATCAGTGGCGGCTGTACTGGGACTACTCGGGCGGCATTTCGACCGACCTGCTGGTGCACCAGACCGACATCACGAACTTCGTGTGCGGGAAGACGGAGCCGCTGTCGTGCATGGCCTCGGGCGGCGTGTACCGCTGGGTGGACGCCAACGACGACCGGGAAGTGCCGGACACGCTGAGCGCGATCTACGAGTATCCGGACAAGTTCCACATCAACTACTCCTGCTACTTCGGCAACGAGCAGTACGGCTACGGCGAGCAGTTCATGGGCAACGAGGGCACCATCGAGGTCCTGAACCGGCAGACGCTGCGGTTCTATACCGAGAAGTTCCGCGGGAAGGCTCCCGACAAGGTCAAGGCGCGGCAGGAGTTCACCGAGGACAAGCCGGGTAACGACATTCCGGCGGTGCAGAACCACACGGCGAACTTCATCAATGCCGTGCTGGGCAAAGAGAAGGTGATCGCGCCGGTGGAAGTGGGCCAGCAGGCGGCGGTCTCGGGCCACCTGGCGACGCTTTCTCTGCGGAGGCAGAAGAAAGTTCTTTGGGACACCAAGACGCAGATCTATCGCTTCGTGTAGGCTAGGGAGACCGTTTATGTCTGCATCGAACAACTCCAGTCGAATTGTGTTCGCAGCCGTCCTGGCCATCTTCGTTTACGGCGTTATCGCCGCGATGCTGGGCGTGTTGCTCGCCTCCTTTAATCTGACCCCGGAACAGAACGGGAACATCGCGCTGGCACAGGCGATCGGTATGATCATCGCGTCGTTGTCGGCGGGCCCGATCATCGACAACAAGGGCAAGAAGCTGGCCCTGGTTACGTCGCTGGCGCTGATCGCGGCTTCGCTGTTCCTGCTGCAGTCCTCGAGCGGGTACGAGCAGCAGATGCTGTGGGTGTTCGTGCTCGGCCTGGGCGGCGGCATTCTGGTGACGGCGGCGAACGCGCTGGCCGGCGACGTGAACGAAGAGCAGCGGTCTTCGACGCTGAACTTCCTGAACCTGTTCTTCGGTTTGGGCGGCATGGCGACTCCTCTCATTGCGGCCAATCTCGTCAACAACGACGCCAAGATGCTGTGCCTGCTGGCGGCGGGCTTGGCGGCGCTGACCTTCGTGGTGCACCTGACGACCCCGATGCCGGGGCCGAAGGGCGGCGCGGCGGCCGGTGTAGCGGTCGGCGAGCTGGTGTCGAAACCGGCGCTGTGGCTGTTTGCGGCGTTCCTGTTCCTCTACGTCGCCTGCGAAGTGGGCGTGTGGAACTGGCTGGCGCAGCTGCTGATCTCGCGGAAGGTTGACCCGAGCACGGCGCAGAACATCGTGGGTTCGGGCTTCGCGTTCGGCATCCTGGTTGGCCGCGTGGTGGTGAGCCGGGTGCTGATCAAGATCCCGGCGTCGATGGTGCTGTTGGCCAGCGCGGCGCTGATGCTGGTTACGACCTACGTGCTGCTGCAGACCTCCGACCCCTCGATGGCGTGGGGGACGGTGTTCGCGGCGGGTATCGCGATGGCGCCGGTGTTCCCGACGACGCTCGGGATGGTTGGCGACGCGTTCCCGCGGGGCACGGCGACGGCGATGGGTTTCGTGATCACGTTCGGGTGGGTCGGGCTCGCGGTCAGTTCGCGGGTGATCGGCGCGCTGGGCGGGAACGATCCGTCGCAGCTGTCGTCGGCGCTGATGGTGCTGCCGGCGGCCTCGGCCCTGATGGTGGTGATCATGATCGTTTTGCGGTCGATCACGCCGAAGAAAGCTTAAGTCGCTTATTTTCAACGAATCGGTTGGTTTGTTCGTTGGTTTGCTCCCGGTTTGAACCTTGGTTTGAACCTCGGTTTCCGGGAGGTGGAAAACGATGAGGGGAAGGCGCAGGCCTTCCCCTCATTTTCATTTTACCGCCCGTGTCAACTTCACTTGCGGAAGCCGGAGGCGGGCGGATCGTAGGGGGTGGGCCAGGCGACGTTGGCGCCGGCGGCAGGGACCTTGCGGCCGAGGGCCCAGAGGATGCCGTTGATGGCCAGGCGGCGGAAGTCTTCGTTGCGGAAATCCTCGGGGTGGCCGGCCGTCGTGAAGAATACCCGGCGGCCTCCTTCCTGCTTAACCCAGGCCAGCGGCTGCGGGCCGTCGTTGCGGCCGTTCTGCGGGTTGATCGCATGGCCGGTCAACAACGGCACGCAGGGGCCCTGGAGCGGGTTTACGGTGTAGAGCCAACTGGGAAGGGTCATCACCGGGTTCACCCCGTTCAAGACCTCGTGGCGGGTGGCGAGTTCGGTCCTCGTGGTGGAGAGATGGCCGTGGTGGCGCGTCCAGCGGGCGCCGAAGGCGCGCAGGGGGAAGCCGTCGTTCTCGGGCTCGCGGGGGTGGCCGGCGGGGTACTTGAACGAATGCGTCGAGGTCCGGAAACCCGCGAGGGGCCGGCCGGACTTTTCGTAGGCGAGGATCCGTTCGAGCTGGTCCTCGGGGAGTTCGCGCCAGCGGACGAAGAAGACCGCGAGATCGGCGGTTTTGAGGGCTTCGAGGCCTTCGATGTTCTTATTGAACTCGGGGCGGGGGCGGGCGTAACAGACCGTCGTCCGCAGGCCGTGGTGCTTCTCGAGGAGCGCGGCGAGGGCGGGTTGCGTGTACTCGGAACGGTACTCGTCGTCCCCGGTCACGAAGACGACATGGGGCGCCGCCGGGGGCGGGAAGAGGGCGGACAGGAGGGTCC
>CAYMTH010000300.1:0-6646 GCA_964393235.1 uncultured Solibacteraceae bacterium
GACATCAAGACGCTGCGCAACGACGCGGAGCAGGCGGCGTATCTGCGGATGCTGAATCCGGGTTGGGGCGACCTGTGGGTGATCAACGCGAACATCGGCATCGCGGGGACGTCGGGCAACGCGCGGACGGCGACGTTCACGACGCCGGTGAACGCGACGCGCGTGACCAACAGCGACAAGACGACGGCGTACTTCAACTTCATCCGCGCGTCGGCGACGGTGAACGGCGTATCGGCGGCGACGGCGCAGGCGGTGCGCGGGGGATTGGGGTACAGCCGGAACCTGGCACCGCGGCTGTTCGTTTCGACCTTCAATGACTGGGAATACGACAAGTTCCAGAACCTGGATTTGCGCGTCGTGCTCGGCGGCGGTCTGGGTTACATCGCCTGGAAGGGGGAACGCGGGCGGCTGGATGTGATCGGCGGTGGCGCGTGGAACCGGGAATCGTTCGACCCGGCGCCGCGGCCGAAGTTCACGCGGAACTCGGCGGAAGCGTACTGGGGCAACGACTTCACGTACAAGCTGAATTCGCGGATGAACTTCAACCAGAGCTACCGGATGTTCAACAACCTGACGAGCACGGGGAACTACCGGCAGAACGTCGATATGGGCATCACGGCGGCGTTGACGAAGTGGATGACGTGGAACATTTCGGCCAGCGACCGGTACCTGAGCAACCCGGTGCCCGGGCGGAAGAAGAACGACTTCCTGTACTCGATGGGGCTGGGGTTCACGTTCCGGCGGTAGGGTTTAGTCGCGCCAGATGAGAATGGGGTCGGGCCGCTCCTGGGTGGCCACGACCCCTTTTCTTTCGAAGTCCTTGAGCGAGAAGCGCACCACCTTCTTTTCGCCCTGGGCGGAGATGAAGCCCTCGCCGGTCTGCGGGTCGATGTGCATGCCTTCGGCGTTGATGCCAACCTTCATGCGCTTGAGCTCGCGGCCGGTTTTGAGGTCGATGACGGCCATGGCGCCATCGACGATGAGGCTGGCGAGGATCTGCTTTTCGCCGGGGAGGAGTTGGAGGCGGACGGGCTGGCCTTCAATCTTGAACGTGCGAAGGATGGCCCATTTGCGCGTGTCGATTTCGACGACGGTGTCGGCGGTGCGGGTGGCGGCGTAGAGGGTGCGTTCGTCCTTTGTCAGCGCGAGGCCCATGGGGACGCCGCCGACTTCGATGCTGCGGATGGCGCCAGTCTTGAGGTCGTGGACGGAGACGGTGCCGTTGCCGGCGTTGGCGGTGTACAGGCGCGACTCGTCGTGGGCGAGCGCGAGCATGTGGGGGAGGACCTTGGGGCCGGCTTCGAGGACACGCTCGATTTTGCGGGCGACGGGGTCGATGACGAGGACGGCGGAGGGCATGTCGCAGGTGACGTAGAGCTTGCCGGAGCGCGCGAGTTCGATGCCGTGGGGGCGGTGGTAGCGGCCGAGGTCGATTTCGCCGGTGACCTTTTTCGAGGCGAGGTCGATGATGGAGATGGTGTTGCCGCCGGGGGTTTCGTCGGTCCAGCGGGCGGTGCCGTAGTTGGTGACGTAGACGGACTTGCGGTCGGCTGAGAAGACGAACTCGTGGGGGATGTGGCCGACTTTGACGCTGGCGACGGGGGCGCCGTCGGCGAGGTTGTAGAAGCCGACGGAGTCGTTGTGCTTTTCGACGACGAGGAGGAGGGCGAAGAAGAGAGGCAGCGCGTGCATCGATGCCGAGTGTATCGCGGCGCGGGTTCGGTAAGCTGGATAGTTGGTCTCGGTACAACACGTTTCGAAGATCTATTCGCTTTATGACCGGCCGGCGGACCGGCTGCGGGCGTTGCTGCCGCTGGTGGGCGAGGACCGCGGGCGGGAGTTCTGGGCGTTGAAAGACGTCAACCTGCGGGTGGAGCCGGGCGAGGTGTTCGCGCTGGTGGGGCCGAACGGAAGCGGGAAATCGACGCTGCTGCAGATCGTGGCGGGGATCATGCAGCCGACGCGCGGGCGGGTGGTGACCGAGGGACGGGTGGCGGCTCTGCTGGAGCTGGGGGCGGGATTCAACCCGGATTTCACAGGGCGGGAGAACGTGGTTCTGAACGGCGAGATCATGGGGCTGACGCGTGCGGAGGTGGAGGCGGCGTTTCCGAAGATCGCGGAGTTCGCGGGGATCGGCGATTTCATGGACCGGCCGGTGAAGGAGTATTCGAGCGGGATGTACGTGCGGCTGGCGTTCGCGACGGCGATCCACGTGGAGCCGGAGGTGCTGATCGTGGACGAGGCGCTGGCGGTGGGAGACGCTATCTTCGCGAATCGGTGCGTGCGGAAGCTGGAAGAGCTGAAAGAACGGAAAGTGACGATTTTGTTCGTGTCGCACGATCTGGGCATTGTGAAGCGGCTGGCGGACCGGGCGGCGTTGATGATGCTGGGGGAGGTGGTGGCGGTGGGGCGGCCGGCGGACGTGGTGAACCGGTACGTGGGTCTGGTGCACGAGCTGCAGTTGCGCGATACGCCGACCGAGGTGGGCAGTTACCGGCACGGCGACGGGACGAGCCGGATCGAGAGCGTCGCCATTTTGAACAGCCGCGGCGAGGAGACGTTAAGCCTGCTGAGCGGGGAGCGGGCGACGGTGCGGGTGCGGGCGCGGTTTGCGAAAGAGAGCGCGGAGCCGATGGTGGGCATGCTGATCCGGAACCGGCTGGGCGTGGACGTGTACGGCACGAACACGAAGGTGGAGAAGGTCGCGCTGGGATCGTACGCGGCGGGCGACACGCTCGAAATCCGGTTTACCATTGACTGTCTGCTGAGCCGTCAGGAGTACACGCTGACCGTAGCGACGCAGCACGCCGATGGGGCGAGCCAGGACTGGATCGACGACGCGCTGAGCTTCGCGGTCATCGACCCTCGCGACACGGCGGGGATGATTCAACTGAACACGGAGATTCAATGGCAACGCAACCCGTAACGGACACTTCGTTTTTCGGCCATCCGCGAGGGCTTTCGACCCTTTTCTTCACGGAGATGTGGGAGCGGTTCAGCTACTACGGCATGCGGGCGATTCTGATCCTCTACATGACCGCGCAGTTGATGAACGGCGGGCTGGGGATGGACAAGGCGACGGCGGGGGCGATCTACGGGATCTTCACGGCGTCGGTGTATCTGCTGGGTCTGCCGGGCGGCTGGGTGGCGGACCGGATCCTGGGCGCGCGGAAGGCGGTGCTGCACGGGGGCGTGATCATCGCGGTGGGCAACGCGCTGCTGGCGGCGCCGATGACGTGGACGTTCTATCTGGGCCTGGGTCTGATCTGCGTGGGCACGGGGTTGTTGAAGACCAACGCGAGCACGATGGTGGGCTCGCTGTACGCGCAGGGCGACCCGCGGCGGGACGCGGGCTTTTCGATCTACTACATGGGGATCAACCTGGGCGCGTTTTTGTCGCCACTGGCGGTCGGCTACGTGGGGCAGACGATCAACTGGCGGCTGGCGTTTTTGCTGGTGACGGCGGGGATGACGGTGGGGCTGGTGCAGTATGTGCTGACGCAGCGGCACCTGGGCGAGGCGGGCCTGCGGCCGACGACGCCGCCGGGGCCGGCCGAGAAGAAGCAGTTCGCGCTGGGCATCGCGGGCTTCGTGGGGATCCCGCTGGGGATCGGCGCGTTGCAGGTGATGAACGTGACGGCGTTTTCGGCCGGCGATATCGCAGACGCGTTCAGCGTGGTGCTGGTGGGCTGTTTCGTGGCCGTGTTCGCGGTGCTGTGGATGGCGTGCACGGAGCCGCAGGAGCGGAAGAACATCGCGGTGATTTTCTGCCTGCTGATCGCGTCGGTGCTGTTCTGGTCTTCGTTCGAGCAGGCCGGATCGACGCTGAACCTGTTCGCCGATGAGAAGACGCGGAACGAGGTTTTCGGCATGGCCTATCCGTCGAGCTGGTTTCAATCGGTCAACTCGATTTACCTGATCGCGCTGGCGCCGCTGTTCTCGATGCTATGGCTGAAGATGGGCGAGCGGCAGCCGAGTGTGCCGGCGAAGTTCGCGCTGGGGCTGCTGTTCGTGGGCCTCGGGTTTCTGGCGCTGGTGATTCCGGCGGGCGCGGCGGACGGGGGCGTGAAGGTGAGCCCGGCGTGGCTGATGGTGACGTATCTGCTGCACACGATCGGCGAGTTGTGTCTGAGCCCGGTGGGACTGTCGGCAATGACGAAACTGGCGCCGGCGCGGCTGGGCGGCGTGATCATGGGCGTGTTCTTCCTGTCGATCGCGACGGGGAATTACATTGGCGGCCGGCTGGCGGGGTTGTACGAGTCGATGAAGCTGGCGGATCTTTTCTTGTACGTGTCGTTGTTCGGCATCGCCGCGGCGGCGGTGCTGGCGATTTTCGTGAAGCCGCTGCGCGGCTTGATGGGAGGAGTGAAGTGATGAACGTAGCGGCGATTCAACAGGCGTTGCGCGACGAGAATCTGGACGGGTGGTTGTTTTTCGACCACCATTTGCGCGACCCGCTGGCGTACCGGGTGCTGGGGTTCGACGCGCCGCGGATCCCGACGCGGCGGTGGTACTACCTGATTCCTGCGAACGGGGAGCCGCGAAAACTGGTGCACCAGATCGAGCCGGGGATGCTGGACGCGCTGCCGGGCACGATGCAGACGTATTCGAGCTGGTCGCGGCAGGTCTATGGGCTGACGACGCTGCTGGCCGGCTGCAAGCGCGTGGCGATGTAGTATTCGGCCAACTGCGCGGTGCCGTATGTGGCGATGGTCGACGCGGGCACAGTGGAACTGGTGCGGGAGCAGGGCGTGGAGGTGGCGACGTCGGCGGACCTGGTGCAGATCTTCGAGGCGAAGTGGAACCAGGAGAAGCTGGATTCGCACATGGAGGCGGGCAAGCTGGTGGATGAGATCCGCCGCGCGGCGTTCCTCGAAATCGGCGACCGGCTGCGCGGGCGGGAGTACGTCGACGAGTACATCATCAAGACGTTCATCCTCGAGTCGTTCGAGCGGGCGGGGCTGTTCACCGACCACGGCCCGATCGTCGGCGTGAACGCGAACGCGTCGAACCCGCACTACGAACCGGAGCGGGACGCGAGCGAGGCGATCCGGCAGGGCGACGTGGTGCTGATCGACCTGTGGGCGAAGTTGAACAAGCCGGGCTCGGTCTACTACGACATCACTTGGACCGGGTACACGGGCGAGGAGATTCCCTCCGAGGTGCAGCGCGTGTTCGAAATCGTGACGGGGGCGCGCGACGCGGCGGTGGCGAAGGTGCAGACGACGATCGGCGCGGGGCTGCCGCTGTGCGGTTACGAGGTGGACGACGCGTGCCGGGGCTATATTCGCGAGCACGGGATGGCCGAATATTTCATCCACCGCACAGGGCACTCGATCGGCGAAGACGTGCATGGATCGGGCGCGAATATGGACAACCTGGAGACGCACGACGAGCGGCGGGTGATCCCGTGGACGTGCTTCTCGGTGGAGCCGGGCATCTATCTGCCGAGCTTCGGCATCCGGAGCGAGGTGAACGTTTTTGTCGGCGACCGGGACGCCCGCGTGACCGGGGAGCGCCAAACGGCCCTCGTAAAGATTTAAACTGATCGGGAAGTACCAATTCCCCAGAGGACTCACTTATGAACAAACTCATCCTTCTGGGCCTGCTCGCGACCGCGATGTTTGCCCAGGACGGCAAGACGCATCTGAAGGTCGGCGACATGGCTCCGGAGTTCACGAAGCTCAGTTCCTCGGTTCCCGGCAAGACGTTTTCGCTGGCGGATTTCAAAGGCAAGAAGACCGTCGTTCTCGCCTTTTTCCCGCTCGCGTTTACCGGTGGCTGAACCGCGGAAATGAAAGGATTCCAGGCTGGAATCAAAAACTTTAACGAAGCGGATTCTCAGATTCTCGGCATCAGCGTCGACGCGGCGCCTTCCTTGAAGCGCTTTTCGGACGATCTGCAGCTGGAGTTCCCGCTGCTTTCCGATTTCCCGAATCGCAACACCGCGAAAGCGTATGGCGTTCTGATGGCGGAACGCGGCATCGCCAGCCGCACGACGTTCGTCATTGACAAAGAGGGCAAGATCGTCGAGATCATCGCCGACGGGCGTCCGGCGCCGCACAACGAGGCGTCGATCGCGGCCTGCCAGCGGATCAAGAAGTAGCTTTGCGCAAGCCCTCGATCGCGGCGCGTATCTCCGCGGTCGAGGGCTTGCCGCGTTTGGCGTAGACGATGCGGCCGTCGGGGCCGATTACGTAGACCGTGCGGCGCACGACACCCCAGCCGCAATGATAAGCGCGGCACATCTCCCAGCCGCGATCGACGAGCAGGGGGAACGGAAGCCGGTACTTGGCGACGAACTTGCCGTGCGAGTCCGTGCCCTGGCCGTTGACGCCGTAGACGGCGGCGCCGAGCTTTTGAAACGCCGGCCAGTCGTCGCGGATTTCGCACAGCTGCTTCGTGCAGACGGGCGTGTCGTCGCCGGGGTAGAAGACCAGCACGACGGGCTTGCCGCGCAGTTGGGCCAACGTCACAGTTCGTTCGTTTTCATCAGAGAGGGCGAACGCGGGAGCCGGCTCTCCCACCGCCAGCGGCCCACCGAATAACCAATCGAGCATCCTGTCCTCCACAATAGAGCATATGGAACAGTTGGCGCTGAAGGCGCTCGATCTGGTCGTCGCGCGCGGAGTCCAATACGCCGACG
>CAYMTH010000301.1:0-6638 GCA_964393235.1 uncultured Solibacteraceae bacterium
CACCTGGTCCGTCCCCTTCTGGCAGCAGCCCCTCCACCGCTGGCAGTCCATGATCGACGCCGGCCTCCGCGCCGCCTTCGCCGCCTCCCGCCTCGCCGCCCCCGCCATGGTCGAGGCCCGCCGCGGCCTCATCGTCAACATCTCCTTCTGGCCCGCCCAAAAGTACGTCGGCAACGCCATCTACGGCATCTCCAAGGCCGCCACCGACAAGTTCACCGCCGACGCCGCCCACGAACTCCGCCCCCACAACGTCCACGCCGTCTCGCTCTACCCCGGCCTCGTCCGCACCGAAGCCGTCCTCGCCGCCGCCCAGTGGCTCGACCTGTCGAACTCCGAAAGCCCCGCCTTCATCGGCCGCGTCATCGCCGCCCTCGCCGCCGACCCCGATCTCCCGTCCCTCTCCGGCCGCCCCCTCGTCGCCGCCGCCCTCGCCCTCCAGTACGGCATCGCCGACGTCGATGGCCGCCGCCCCGTCCCCTTAACCATCGACACCGTATAGCCCCGCCCGCTACACCCGCTCCAGCTTGATCGGATACGTGTTCCCGCTCGCGAACTGCGCCACGTACAGGCTCTCGTCCTCGTCCACCAGCAGGTCGTGCGGATGCAGAAACACATCCCCCTGCTGCCCCATCGGCCGCAGCCGCCCGTCGCCGCCGTACTCCGCCGCCCGCCCCCCGATGTTGCTCACCACGCGCATCGCCCCGTCGAGCACGGAAACAAACCCCCGGCTGTTCCTGTCCTTCGGCCAGTTATCCGCCAGGTGCGCCACAAAGTAGTGGTCTTTGTGTTTCCGGATCTGTCGCGGGTTCCCGCCCGGCAGGTCCACCCGGCCCAGCATCGTTCCGTCCGTGTCCAGTCGCATCAGGTACTGCTGGTCGCTCATCGCGATCCACATCGCCCCGCGGTCCCACATGCCCCCGTGCGGCCCCCAGTGGACAATTCCGCCTTCCGCCCCGCCGAACATCCGCACAAACCGCCCCGCCGCGTCGTACTCCAGAATGTAGTCTTTCCCGTATCCGTCCAGCACGAAGAACCGCCCGTCCGGCGCGTGCAGCGTCCACGACGGCTTGTAATCCGCCTCCCGCGCATACTTCCCCGTCTCCGCCGGCCAGCCCCACTCCGCCAGCGTCTGCCCGTCGAGCGTGGTCTTATACACCTTGTGCGTCACCAGGTCGGTGATATACAACACCTCCCGCGACCCCTCCCGCTCGAGCGATAACCCGTGCGCCCCCGGAAACCCCGTCCCCCACTTACTTACTAACTTACCCCGCTTGTCGTATACGATCACGTTGTTCGCCACATGATCGGTCAGCAGGATAATATGTCCCTCGGCGTCCCGCGCCAGCCCGTGGCAGTTCTTCACCGGCGTCTTCTCGTCCAGCACGCCCCACCCCGGCACCACCCGGTAGCGGAACGCGCCTTGCCCTAAAACCGCCCCCTGCGCGCGCAAAGACCCCGCGCCCATCGCTCCCAACCATACCCGTCGGCTGACCATCTCATTTTTATATCACCCCTCCCGCGAATTCCCCCTCCCGTCTGCGATAGAATTCCTTCCACCTATGCGCGCCACACTGCTACTCGCCTGCTGCCTCTCCGTCGCCGCGTTCGCCCAGCAAAAGAAGATCCTCTTCATGGGCGAGGGCGACATTCTCCAGGCCCTCCAATCCGTCTCCCCGAAGGCGAAGGTCGTCCCCGTCACCACCGCCAACGTGATGCAGGAACTCCCCGACGCCGACGCCTTCATCGGCACCATCAAGCCCGAGTACGTCCGCGCCGGCAAGAAACTCCAGTGGACCCAGATCATGAGCGCCGGCGTCGAGACCGTCCTCCACCGCTCCGGCGGCGACGATCTGAAAAACTCCAGCATCGTCCTCACCAACAACCAGATCGTCCAGGGCCCCGAAATCGCCGACCACGCCCTTGCCATGCTCCTCACCCTCTCCCGCGGCATCCACACCTTCATCGGCCACCGCGCCACCGAAACCTGGCAGCCCCGCCCCTACCCCGGCATCGAACTCAACGGCCGCACCGGCGTCGTCATCGGCTGCGGCGGCATCGGCTCCCAGATCGCCCTCCGCGCCTGGGCCTTCGGCATGAAGATCATCTGCGTCGACCCCGAGGACATCCCCTTCTCCCCCTTCATCACCAAAACCGTCAAGCCGGACCAGCTCGATGAAGTCGTCCCCCAGGCCGACGTCGTCTTCATCTCCGCTCCCCACACCGAAAAGAGCCACAAGATGATGGGCCCCAAGCAGTTCGACCTCATGAAGCAGAACAGCTTCTTCATCGCCGTCTCCCGCGGCGGCATCTACGACATGCCCGCCCTCGTCAAGTCGCTCGATTCCAAGAAGCTCGCCGGCGCCGGCGTCGACGTCACCGACCCCGAACCCCTCCCGCAGGGCCACCCCCTCTGGAAGTTCAACAACGCCATCATCACCCCCCACATCGCCGGCCGGTCGGATAAGGACCGCGCCCGCATGATCGGCACCATCCAGGAAAACATCCGCCGCTTCGTCGACGGCAAGCCCCTCCTGAACGTCGTCGACAAGCAAAAAGGCTACTAGCCTCACCCCCGCCGGGGGACGCCCGCTCGCGGCGTCCCCCTCGCAAAACATTTTTGAACTTTAATGATCAAAAATGACCCCCTCCAAGCCCCTTCCTCTCTGGAGCCGTCGCTGAGCCGGACTCCGACCTTGAGGAGGAACTTTGCGAGCAGTTCTGCTTTTTGCCTTCGCCGCCGCCGCCACCTGGGCCGCCGCCGGCTTTTCGAACGAGTACAATATCACCGCGGTGAAGGGCATCAACCACGGCGCCGTCAAGCTCGCCCGGACCAATACCGTCACCCCCAGCTCCGCTACCATCAATTGGGGCGACGGCACCTCCAGTCGGGGGTTCGTCGCGCAGCCTTGCGTCTATTGCGACATCTATGGCACCAACCATACCTACGCCGTCGCCGGCACCTACACCATCACGGTGACCTATAACACCGGTTGCTGCGTCACCTACACCACCAAGGTCCGCGCCACCGTTCGCGAAATCGGCGCCAACGACTTCATCGTCGTCTCCGTCGGCGATTCCGTCGCCTCCGGCGAAGGCAACCCCATCGTCCCGGGCGCCCCCGCCCTCTGGTCCGACGGCCTCGGCGGCAACAGCGCCTGCCACCTCTCCACCACCTCCGGCCCCGCCATCGCGGTGAGCAAACTCCGCGCCGCCAACCCCAATACCCCCATCACCTTCCTCCACCTCGCCTGCTCCGGCGCCGGCGTCTATTCGGCCCTCGGCAATCACGATACCTCGCAGCTCAAAACCGCGCTCGGCATCCTCGGCGACCGCACGATCGACGCGCTCCTCATCTCCGCCGGCGCCAACGACATCGCCGGCGGCTTCGGCAACATCGTCGGAATCTGCGCCGATAAGTATAACTGCAGCAACGACACCGAACTTTCGGCCTCCATCGCCGCCGGCGTCTCCAACCTCCCCACCAAGTTTGAAGACAACGTCGCCAACACCGACCGCGCCAGCGAAGTCTACCTCAGCGAATACTACGACCCCACCAAAGACGCTGGCGGCAACTACAACGGCGCCTGCACCCTCGACGTCCTCAGGGCCGTCGAACTCCAGTTCCTCGATGAGGCCATGCTCATGCCCATGAACGCCTCCCTCGCCTCCATCGCCGCCTCGCGCAAGTGGAACTTCGTCGGCGATATCGCCAGCAACTTCCGCTATCACGGCATCTGCGCCAACGCCCTCGATACCTGGATCGTCAACCTCCTCGGCTCCGGCGTCACCCAGCTCAATATCGCCGGCACCGGCCACCCCAACGCCGCCGGCCACCAGGCCATCGCCGACCGCCTCGTCCAGACCGTCACCATCAACACCGCCGCCACCACCACCACCGCTACCGCCCGCACCTACCCGGACGGCAAGCCCGTCAATGTCTCCTATCTCACCGGCTCCTGGATCAACACCGGCCTGCAGTTGACCCTCACCGGGACCAACAAACTGCCCAGCGCCGGCGTCCGTTCCTTCTTCCGGATCGTCAGCACCCCCACCTGTACCGCCGGCGACCGGACCGGCGCCACCTACAGCCAACCCCTCGCGTTCGTCGACTCCACCGACGTGACCATCTGCTACTTCAGCAGCAACAACGCTTATAAGATCCGCGAAGACGTCAAGACCGCTCGCATCCGCATCGACAGGACCTTCCCGGTCACCACCGCCACCGTCTCCGGCCGCACGGTCACCTTCTCGGCCACCGATACCTACTCCGGCGTCAACTCCACCCGCTTCCGGGTCAATGGCGGCTCCTGGACCACCGGCACGTCGCTCGACCTGAGCAGACTGAAGTCCGGCCCGCAAACCATCGAGTTCTTCTCCGATGACAAAGCCGGCAATCGCGAGACGCCGAAGGCGATCACCGTCACCAACTAAGTGCGGGATCCGCCCGGATTCTTTCACCGGCGTGGCCGAAAAGTACCCGGCCCTCTCACCTATATCTTTGGAGCCGGCGTTGCGTCGCGCTCCTATCTTGAGGAGGAATCTTGCGACTGATTCTACTGACTGTCTTCGCCGCCGCCGCCACCTGGGCCGCCACCGGCTTTTCGAACGGGTACAACATCACCGCCGTGAGGGGCATCAACCACGGCGCCGTCAAACTCGCCCGGACCAACACCGTCACCCCCACCAGCGCGCAAATCAATTGGGGCGATGGCGCCACCACCGACGGCTACATCGTCCATCCCTGCGTCTATTGCGACCTCTGGGGCACCGGCCATACCTACGCCGCCGCCGGCACCTACACCGTCACCGTGACCTACTATACCGGCTGCTGCGTCAGCTACACCACCAAGGTCACCGCCACCGTCCGCGAGATCGGCGCCAACGACTTCATCGTCATCTCCGTCGGCGACTCGGTCGCCTCCGGCGAGGGCAACCCGGTCATCCGCGGCAACCCCGCCCTCTGGTCGGACGGCATCGGTTCGGACAGCACCTGCCACCTTTCCACCATCTCCGGCCCCGCCATGGCCGTCAGCAAACTCCGCGCCGCCAACCCCGGCCGCCCCATCACGTTCCTCAATATGGCCTGCACCGGCGCCAAGGTCGAAAGAGCCCTCAGCAACAGCTCAACCTCGCAGCTCTTAAAGGCGCGGGGCGTCATCGGCTACAACCGGAGCATCGACGCCCTCTTCGTCTCGACCGGCGCCAACGACATCGCCGGCGGCTTCGGTTCCATTGTCGGAACCTGCGCCGACGCGATTAACTGCGGCACCGACACGACGCTCACCGCCTCCATTGCCAACGATATCTCCCAACTCCCCGCGAAGTTCGCCGAGTATGCCCCCAGCACGTACCAGGCACTGGAGCTCTATCTCACCGAATACTTCGACCCCACCAAGGACCAATTCGGCAACTACAACGGCGCCTGCACCCTGGCCGTCCTCACCAACGACGAACTCCGCTTCCTCGATCAGACCCTGCTGATGCCGTTGAACAGCACCCTCGCCTCCGTCGCCGCCGCGCAAAGGTGGAATCTCGTCAATGGAATCGCCAGCGACTTCCGCACCCGCGGCCTCTGCGCCATGCCCTCCTGGGTCACCAACCTCCTCGGCTCCGGTGTCAACCAGGGCAATATCGACGGCACCGGCCACCCCAACGCCGATGGGCACAACGCCATCGCCGACCGCCTCTACTCTTCGGTCAACCGGAACACCGCCACCACCACCACTACCTTCTCGGCCGCCACCTCCCCGGACTTGAAGCCCATCGGGACCAACTATCTCGCCAATAACTGGATCAACAGCGCCGTCCAGCTCAGCTTCGCGTCCACCAACAAATTGCCCAGCGCCGGCGCCCTCCCCTACTACCGGATTGCAAGCACCTCCACCTGCGCCCCCGACGACCGGAGCGGCGTCCCCTTCAGCCAGCCGGTCATCCTGTCGAACTCCGGCGAACACACCGTCTGCTACTTCGGCAGCAACGCCGCCGGCAAGTTCCGCGAGACCGCCAAGGCCGTGCGTGTCCGCATCGACCGCACCGCCCCCGTCACCACGGCCACGCAGACTCTGAAGACCGTCAACTTCTCGGCCACCGATACCTTCTCCGGCGTCGCCTTCACCGATTACCGCATCGACAACGGCCCCTGGCTCCGCGGGTCCTCGGCTGACCTCGGCGCGGTAAAGCCCGGCCCGCACACCATCCAGTTCTGTTCCGAAGACCGGGCCGGCAACCGCGAGGCCATCAAATCCATCTCCATCAGCACCATCTAGAACCGAAAGCTTGCATACCTAGATAGCTATGCTAAGCTGTCTAGGTATGGCAAAGCCCAAGCATGACGTATTGCAAGGAACGCTGACCCTCCTTGTCCTGCAATCTCTCTCGCGCGGTCCCTTGCACGGTTACGGCATCACGTCGTTTGTCGAGCAGGCCAGCGAGGAGCTCTTGCGGGTCGAGGAGGGTTCGCTTTATCCGGCCCTGCACCGGATGGAGGAGGAAGGGCTCATCCAGGCCGAGTGGGGCGTAACGGAGACGAACCGCAAGGCCCGTTTCTACTCCCTCACCCCGTCCGGCGTCGCGCGTCTGGAGACGGAAAAGGACCACTGGCGCCGTCTCACCCTTGGCGTCGGAAAGGTGCTCCAATA
>CAYMTH010000302.1:0-6624 GCA_964393235.1 uncultured Solibacteraceae bacterium
CGCCCATCCTCGCGCTGCAGTTCGACCAGGACTGCGCGGTGACGTTGGCGCGGGCCGTGGCCTGGGCGCCCTGGTCGTCCTTCACGGTGAGGCGGAAGGCGTAGGTGGCGCCGGCGGCCGCGGTGAAGCTGGCGACAGCCTGGGTGGGGTTGGTGATGTTGACGGTGGGGCCGGCGACCTGGGTCCACTGGAAGGTGATGGGGTCACCGTCGGGATCGTAGGAGGCGGAGCCGTCGAGGCGGACGTTGCCGGCGGCGACGTTGAACTGGTCGCCACCCGCGTCGGCGACGGGGGCGCTGTTGCCGGTGCGGACGCGGCGGGTCAGCAGTTCATAGCGGACGCGCGGGATGTCCATCGGGACCGGTGTGTCGACCGTGCCGTAGTCCTTGGGCCGGAGCCAGTTGCCGAACAGGATGCCGAAGCGGACCGAGCCCGAGTTGCTGCGGGCGAGGAGCGTTTCGTTGAGGCCGCCTTCGATGGAGAGGGCGATCATCTTGTTGATCGGCTGGACGAAGCGGACCATACCGCCGGCCTTGTTGTTGCCGGAGTAGGCGCGGAGGAAGCCGAGGTTGCCTTCGATGTAAGTGTCTTTCCAGAGGGCGACCGAGGCGGAACCGCCCAACTGATCGACGGCGCGCATGTAGGTCTCGATGAAGACGTTCGGCGAGACGTTGGCGCGGTTGACGACGGCGTTGTTGAGGAACGCCTTGGTGCCGAACAGGCCGACGCGGCCGCGCTTGAAGATATAGTCGACGGCGAGGGCGCCCTGGCCGAGCGTGCCGCCGGACTGGTATTCGCGGAAGGTGGCGTGCTTGAAGCTGGAGAACAGGCCCATCTGGATGTTCTCGAAGCGCTGCACGAAACCGGCGTCGAACTGGCCTTCGGAGCGGTCGCGGAAGTACATGAACTCGGCTTCGCTCTGCAGGGCGCTGGACTTGCCGATGGGGGCGAAGTAGCGGCCCTTGCCGGTGAAGGTCAGGCGGCCCTGATTGTCGGTGCCGGCGTTGGCGCCGAGGATGGACCACTTGGGCGAGGTGTTCTTGGCGATCGCTTCTTCGACGGCCTTCTTGGAGATCTCGGCCACGTCCTGCTTCGTAGCGGGCGGAGGCGGCGGGGGCGCGGCGGCGAGTTTCTGGTTTTCCTGCTTGAGGCGGTCGACTTCGCCGGCGAGCTTGTCGTGGTCGGCCTTCATGGAGCGCAGGAGGGCGAGGATGTCGTCGAGCTTATCGAGCCGCTTGAGGATCTCGTCGCAGCACTTGGGATCGGCCGCGGCGGCGGGGCCACCGGCGGCGGCGTTGAGATTGCGGATCGCGTCGCCCACGCCGCCGGCCGAAACGGGCTTGCCGTTGGCGTCGGTGACGTAGAGCATGGTGCGCCGGTTCATCCACCGGCCTTCCTTGGTGTTGTTGCCGACCTTGGGCTGGGTCAAGCCCTGCGTGGCGGCGGCGATCTGGTCGGGCCGGGCGCCGTACTTTTCGAGGAAAGATTTGACGGCCTGGGCGCGCTGCATGCCGAGCTTTTCGTTGAAGCGCTTGGAACCTACGTTATCGGTATGGCCTTCCACACGGACTTTAAAGCCCGGATTCTTGGTCAATAATTCGGCCAGCCGCAGAAGGCTCGGATACCCATCCGTGAGCACCGCGGAGCCAGTTTCAAAGTTGATCTCTTCCCAATCGTCTTTCGTCGCAGTGGTCGTTTGACCCTGGGCCAACAGGCCGGCGACGGAGAGCGAAAGAAGAGCAACCCATGTCAGGGACCGTTTCAGCATTGCCTGGTCCTCCTCCCTATATCTGTTTGCACTTCGAGTTGTTTTTGTTTACGAGGATACAGCCATTTGTCGCCGCAAGCACACGGCAACCATGGTCAGGATATCACATAATCCTTTGAAACGGCTAGACTTACTTCTTTGCCGAGTAGGTGAAGTCCCAGGCCTGCGTGTTGCCCTTGCCGTCGGTAAACTCGATCCAGGCGTATTCACCACTTGGAAGAGGTTCCATGGGCCACACTTTATACAGGCCTTCGCCGACCTGTTTGCGAAAGATCGGCACCTCTTCGTGCTGGGCGACGATCTCCTTGACGACGGGGACGACTTCCCACTTTTCGACGACGCGGCCGGCGCCTTTGGGGGCGGGGAGGCAGCGGACGAGGGCGAAGCGTTCCTCGGCGGCGAGGCGGAAGTAGAACTCCGGCCGCTCCTCGGTGACGGCGAAGGCGCTTTTGGCTCCGTCGATCTCGAGGTGGCTTTTGCCGGTGAGGATGGGGATGGGGGTGAGGACCTTGAGGATCTGCCGTTTCTTATCGGTTACGATCTTCATTTCGGCCTGTTTCAGCGGGCGCATGGCGGCGCCTTCGGTGAGGTAGTAGACGCCGGCTTCCTTGGGCACGGAGCGGATCTCCTTGCGCATGGCGGCTTCGGCGGCGGCCTCTTCGGCCTCGGCCTTTTTCTCGTCGGCGAACTCGGATTCCCGGGCGGCGAGGGTGGCCTTGGTTTTGGCGAGGTCGACGAGTTCGAGGGGGATCTCCTCCCAGTCGGAGCGTTCGACGGAGTAGAAGCGGACGCGGTCGGCGAGCACCTTGTACTCGCTGACGAGGTGGTAGTTGCCGTCCTTGAGGAAGAGGCGGACGTTGGCGGCGAAGGCGAGCGCGGCGGTGAGGAGAAGCAGGAGCGGACGCATCCTGCCTTCATAATAGACGGTATGAAGACACGCACATTGGGCCGGACGGGGCTCGCGGTTTCCGAGATTGGATTTGGCGCCTGGGGGATTGGCGGGAAGCAGTGGTTGAACGGGTCGGACGAGGAGTCGCTCGGGGCGCTGCGGCGGGCGATCGAGCTGGGGATCAACTTCATCGACACGGCGTTCGCTTATAACGAAGGGCACTCGGAGCGGTTGATCGCGCAGGTGGTGCGGGAGACGGGCGCGCCGGTGACGGTGGCGACGAAGATTCCGCCGAAGAACCGGGTATGGCCGGCGCAGAAGGGGATCGGGATCGGGGACGTGTTTCCGTATGAATACATCGTCGAGATGACGGAGCAGTCGCTGCGGAACCTGGGCACCGATTGCATCGACCTGCAGCAGTATCACGTGTGGAACCCGGAGTGGCTGGAGTCGGAAGACTGGCGGCGGGGGATCGAGGACCTGAAGAAGGCCGGGAAGGTAAAGCACTTCGGGATCTCGATCAACGACCATCAGCCGGATTCGGGCGTCGGGGCGATCGAGACCGGATTGATCGACACGGTGCAGGTGATCTACAACGTCTACGAGCAGGCGCCGGAGGGGGCGCTGTTCGCGGCGTGCCGGAAGCACAACATCGGCGTGCTGGCGCGGTGTCCGCTCGACGAGGGCGCGCTGACGGGGGCGGTGACGCCGGAGACGAAGTTCGAGCCGGGCGAGTTCCGCGACTTCTATTTCCGCGGCGACCGGAAGGAGCAGGTGGCGAAGGCGTACGCGCGGCTGGCGGCCGACCTGGCCGGCACGGGCGAGCCCGTGGCGACGACGGCGCTGCGGTTTACGCTTTCAAACGACGTGGTTTCCACAGTGATCCCCGGAATGCGTAAGGTGAGGAATGTGGAGGCGAACGCCGCCGTGTCCGACGCCGGTCCGCTTTCGGCCGAGGTCCGGGCTATCTGTCAGCGCCATGCGTGGGTTAAGAACTTCTATCAGTAGCTTCGTGCTGTTCGCGGCGGCCGCGCTGGCGCAGACGCCGGACTATTTCCCGCTCGCGGTGGGGAACGTCTGGATCTACCGCCAGGGCGGCACGCCGGGGCGCGAGCTGACGCCGGTGACGGTGGAGGTGACGCGGGCGGCGGAGTTCGGCGGGCGGACTTACTTTGAGGTAAAAGAATACCGGCGGGGGAGTTACTGGCTGCGGAACGACTGGGAAGGGCGCGTCTGGCAGTATGACGAAAAGACCGGGGCGGAGTCGCTGTGGTATGACTTTACGCGGAAGGCGGGCGAGGTGTACGAGACGGCGCTGCCGACTTGCTGCGGGCGGGCGCAGGTTGCAGCGACCGATGCTTCGAAGCGAGTGGCGCTGGGGCAGTTCGACCGGGCGCTGTATCAACTGACTTACCCGGGCGTGTTTCAGGTGGGGATTACGGAGGAAGATTTCTTTCCGTATGTCGGGTTGTTATATCGCAGCGAGAATACGGGCGGGCCGAGTTTTCGGACGCTGGACCTGACTTATGCCAAGATATCGGGCGTGACGGTGCTGAACGCGAGCGGGCTCGGGTTCGGCGTGGCGCGGCGGGACGGGTGGGCGCGGATCTTTTTGAACAACAACACCGGCGGCCCGCTGCGGCTGGTGTTCCTGAGCGGGCAGACGTATGACTTGACGGTGAGCGACCGGGAGGGGAAGGCGCTGTGGCGGTGGTCGGACGGGCGCGGGTTCACGATGGCGCTGCGCGCGGTGGATATGCCGGCGGGGGAGACGAACTGGCCGGTGGAGTTTCCGGCGCTCGAAGGGGCGGCGACGCTGACGGCGGAACTGGTGACCGCGGGCGGGCGATTTACGGCAACGGTTCCACTCGAAAGCGGACCGTCATCTCGTCCTTAGTGCCGACGGCGCCGAACGCGGCGCGGGGCGGCTTGATGCCGAAGGCGGACATGGGGAAGCGGGTTTCGCCGGTGTAGGCGGCGCCGTCGCGGCGGACGGTGAGGGTGACGGGGCGTGTCGTGCCGCGGACGGTGAGTTCGCCGGGGATTTCGAAGGCCGCCGCGGGGTCGCCACGGAGGGCGCGGGCGGCGAAGCGGATGCGCGGGTGGCGGGCGGCGTCGAGCACGTTCTTGCCGACGGTCTCGGCGCGGACGTCGTCGCGCTTGGCGGCGTTGAGCCAGTCGTCGAGGACGACGACGGAGGCGGCGTCGATCTCGAGTTCGACGGCGGCGGGTGAGGCGGTGAAGCGGCCGGAGAAGCGTTCCCAGCGGAGCACATGGCGCTTGCCGCTCATGAGGCCGGTCTTTTCGACGACGGCTTCGACGCGGGCGTTGGCCGGGCCGATATCGCCGGCGAAGGCGGCGAGGGAAATGAGGGCAAAGAGCAGCCGCATCCGATCATTATCGCCGGACCGGGGTAAAATCACGGAAACATGTTTCGCTCTCTTTATTTCCAGGTCCTGTTGGCGATTACGGTGGGCATCGTGCTCGGGGCCGTGTGGCCGGACGCGGGCACGGCGATGAAGCCGTTCGGCGACGGGTTCATCAAGCTGATCAAGATGATCATCGCGCCGATCATCTTCTGCACCGTGGTGGTGGGGATCGCGGGGACGGCGGACATGAAGAAAGTGGGCAAGACCGGCGGGCTGGCGCTGTTGTACTTCGAGATCGTTTCGACGGTGGCGCTGCTGGTCGGCCTGTTCGTGGTGAACGTGATTCAGCCGGGGGCGGGGATGAACGTCGACCCGCGGACGCTGAACGCGGGGGCGATTGCGGCCTACACGGCGCCGGGGAAGATGACGTCGACCACCGACTTCATCCTGAACGTGATTCCGACCAGCTACTTCGACGCTTTCGCCAAAGGCGAGATCCTGCAGGTGCTGCTGCTGGCGATTCTGTTCGGCGTGGCGCTGCAGCGGCTGGGGTCGCACAAGAACGAGGTCTTCACGTTTATCGAGCGGACGTCGGAGATCCTGTTCGCGATCGTGAAGATGATCACGGCGCTGGCGCCGATCGGGGCCTTCGGGGCGATGGCGTTCACCGTGGGCATGTACGGGTTGAAGAGCCTGCTGTCGCTGGCGCAACTGATGGCGACGTTCTATCTGACGTGCGTGGTGTTCATTTTCGTGGTGCTGGGGGCGATCGCGCGGTTCCACGGGTTTTCGATTTTCCAGTTCCTGCGCTACATCAAGGAAGAGATTCTGATTGTGCTGGGGACGTCGTCGTCGGAGGCGGCGCTGCCGCGGATGATCATGAAGATGGAGAGCCTGGGGGCGGGGAAGTCGACGGTGGGGCTGGTGATTCCGACGGGGTATTCGTTCAATCTCGACGGGACGTCGATTTACCTGACGATGGCGGCGGTGTTCATTGCGCAGGCGACGAACACGCCGATGACGATCACGCAGCAGATCACGCTGCTGGCGGTGCTGCTGTTGACGTCGAAGGGGGCGGCGGGGGTGACGGGATCGGGGTTCATCGTGCTGGCGGCGACGCTCTCGGCGGTGGGCAACGTGCCGGTGGCGGGGCTGGCGCTGATCCTGGGGATCGACCGGTTCATGTCGGAAGCGCGGGCGATCACGAACGTGATTGGCAACGGCGTGGCGGCGGTGGTGGTGGCCAAATGGACCGGCGACCTCGACAGCGAAACGCTGCGGGAGCGTCTCGCGGCCGGGCCGCCGGTTGCGGGCTGAGTTGTCCGGTTCGGGCGTTAGTACTGCCAGGTGTCCGGAATCTGCTTGATGTTGACCGACCTGCCGTTGATGCGGATGTAGCCGGAGCGGGGCTTGTTGGTGGTGTTCGCCGTGGCGGTGAAGGCGACCGTCGTCGAGCCCGTGCCGGACGTTGCCGAGGTCACGGTGACCCAGGTGAGCGATTCGGTGATCTGCCAGGCGCAGTAAGGGGGCATGCTGACTGAGAAGGAGGCCGAGTCGCCGGCGTTGTCGACTTCGACGCTGGAGGGCGCGAACCAGCC
>CAYMTH010000303.1:0-2341 GCA_964393235.1 uncultured Solibacteraceae bacterium
GGCGTCGATGGGCGAACTGTTCCGCGCGGCTGGGTATGAGACGGCGTACGGCGGCAAGTGGCATCTGCCGAAATCGTTCGACGGGATGACGGGATTTACGAAGCTGATCGGGGGCTCGAAGCTCGGCAAGGACATGGACGGCCCGCTGGCGAACACTTGCGCCGAATGGCTGCGGCGGAGGCCGAAGGGGCCGTTTTTGCTGGTCGCCTCCTTCATGAACCCGCACGACATCTGCGACTGGATCCGCGAGCACAAGGGCACGCGGGAGCTGCCGGCGGACGCCACGATGCCGCCCGCGCCGCTGAATATGGCCGTGGATCCGGACGAACCGGAAGCCATCCAGTACCATCGCACGGCGGGCTACGATTTGATGTCGCAGGCGGTCGGCATCGCCAGCGAGTGGCGGCGGGACGATATGCGGCTCTACCATCACGACTACTACCGCATGGTGGAGCAGGTGGACGGCGAGATCGGCAAGGTGCTGGCGGCGCTGCGCGAGGCGGGGCTGGAGCGGGACATGGTGATCGTCTTCGCCAGCGACCACGGCGAGGGCATGGGCGCGCACCGCTGGGCGCAGAAGGCGTCGTTCTACGAAGAGTCGCTGCGCGTACCGTTGTTCCTGGCGGGTCCCGGAGTGGCGCGGGGCGTCAACGGCGAGTTGGCCACGTTGGCCGACATCGTGCCGACCCTGTGCGCGCTGGCCGGCATCGGCGCACCGGCGGATGTGCGCGGCGGTGACCTGCTGCGCGGCGTCGAACGTGACTTCGTAGCGAGCGAACTCCGCTACGGCGATCCCGGGCGCGAGGGGCGCATGATCCGGACGAAGCAGTACAAGTACGTGCGCTTCAATTCGGGCGCGCGGCCGGAGCAACTGTTCGACCTTGAGACCGACCCCGGCGAAACGTTCAACCTGGCCCGGCGCGGCGGAACGCTGCTGGAGGCGCATCGTAAGCTGATGAACGACTGGCTGTCGAAGACAGGCGACGTGTTCCCGCGGATTTAGATACCTTCGTCCGGCAGGAATAGGTACGCGACGTTAGACCGGAGACCGTTGATCTCGAGTCGAATCGGGATGAACCCGCGGTAAGCGAATCCTTGCGGAATGCGGTACTCGACGTACGGCGCGTTGACGCGGCCCTCGACGGGCTGTCCCGCGAGCCAGACGCGGATCGGCGCGCCGTTGGCCTGGGTCAAACCGTTCGTCAGCACACCGCGAAGGCCGTCACCCAGCACCATGCGATTCGGGGTGACGTAGATCCCCGGCGCGACGGGTTGAATTTGAAGGCGTACGCTCGAAGGTACCGGCGATGAGATACGCAGTTCGGCCGGGCCGGGGGCGGCCTCGAAGGGAATCCGGACGTTGATCTGATTGCCCAATGCCGCGCGCGCCACGGGGCGCTCGACACCCGCCGCGTCAACGAGCGTCACCGATTCCACCTGCTCCGCGGTCTCTGTGGCGAGGAAGATCGACGCCATCGCGCCCGGCGCCAGCGGACCCTGCTCGAAACCGGCGCTGTTCACCACGCCACTTGGCAGCGGCTGGCTCTGGCCGAGGATCAGTTGCGCGGGCCGCGTGTAGTTCTCCGTGCGGTCGCCGCCGACGATGCAGAAACGCACGAGCGGCGCGGTCGACGCGGGGACGTTGATGGGGACACGGCGATAGATCATGTACCCGCGGGTATCGTCGCAGTCGGTGGTCGATTCCGGGCCGAACTTGTAGCGGTAGTCGGAGAGATCGGGCACCTCGAAGATCATTTGCACGTTGTAGCCGCGCTCGTCGCCGCGAACGGACCAGCGCGGGGTGATCGCGGGCGGAACCGTATCGACGGCGGTATGGGCGAAGGTGGCGTGGCGGGCCTGCTGGCCGTTGCCGAGCACGCAGAGAACATAGCGGCCGTCGCCATCCGGGATGGCCTCGCGAATCGGCGTCGCGATCGGGACGGGCGCGCTATAGCCGGTGTCGATGCGGCAGTCCGTCACGTGCTCCGGGCCAGTCTTGTAGCGGTACTCGGTGAAGCCGGCGCCGGATACGGTAACGTTCCACATCGCGCCTGGCCGCACGTTCGCCACGGGCGCGCCGCGCAGAACGGGTTCGCGGCCCGGATCGAGCGGGCAGGCGGGCTGATCGAGATCGAAGCGGCCCGCGGCGTCGAAACAGTTCGCGATACCGGTCAGCGGCAGGGCGTACCCGGACTCGCGCACAAGTTCCCCCTTCGCCGTCGTCAGTTCGCACGGATTGTTGCCGAAGCAGGGAAAATCCCCGCTCGTATACAGGGCGCCCTGCGTCGAGGTGTTGATGATGGCCACCACTTCGCGCGACTGCGCATCGAAGACCGGCGAG
>CAYMTH010000303.1:2351-6621 GCA_964393235.1 uncultured Solibacteraceae bacterium
GACGCCGCCGCACGGCAACCGCAGCGCGTCATGAAACTTCCACGGACCCTCGGCTAACTGGGCCTGCGCGTCGACGGCGCATTCAGACTTCCGCAGCCAGGCCTCCTCCGCGGCGACGCCGCTTACGGGCGCCCCGACGGTGAAAACGGCGGCGCCCACACGCGGCACGGTCGAACTCAGCCGCACGGGACGAACGCCGGCCGCCGCCAGTTCGCCCCAAGTCGTATCGAGTTCCACCACAGCGACGTCGAGGCCCTTCAGCGTAGCGTAGGGAACCGATCGCACGGCCACGTTGCGGCGGCGCGCCGGCGTATCGAAGAAGTAATGGAACGTCGCCGCGCTGCCCGCCGGGACGCGCGCATTGCGCACCACTTCATTGCCTGCCGCGCCGAGCGGACAGTGACCATTGGTCAGCAGGTAGACCGGCGCGTTTGGCGACGGGACCGACTGAATCAGAAACGCTGTACAGGTAAGGCCGGTGCGCAGGCGAGCGACTCCGGAGAGCCATTCGTGGCGCAGGTCCTGATTCTTCAAGAGCCGGGACGGTGTGGCAAAGGCGACTACGGCGGCCAGCAGCAAGACGAGGCGTGGCATTATTTTAGTTTCGCAGAAAAGAACCTCTTGCAAGTGGTGCTTAGGCATGTTAGCCTGACAAAGTCGTCGAGGACGACTCTATGTTTATGAACAGCGAGAATCAGGTAAGACTACACGACACCCGGTTCGCGCGGCTCTGTTCAGCGCCGCGCGGCTAACGCGGCCCTTTGGATTTGCCGCGATTTTTCGCGGCTCGCAAGCGTGTGAATCGATGGGACGGACGTCCCGAGGCGGCAGTATCTTTATACTGCGCGGCGCAGTCTGAATCAGTAACTGCGTACCGGCGTCCGGCGCCCTCGTTCACCGACCACCAATGAATAGCTCAACGGGTAGAGCACCGGGTTCCCCCCGGGGGTTGCAGGTTCGATTCCTGCTTCATGCACCGACAGTCTGAAGAACTGTTTCGGTAACACGGAGACCTTCTGGGCCGCCGCCATTCCGGGGCACGGCTCTGCGCCCCACTTGACCAAACCGTCTCGCGCAGTTGGCGGGATGGCCCACTCAGTGCGGCCCGCTGTGAAGGCGGGGTTTGACGCGGCCTGGTTGGTCTCGAAATCAGAGAGAAAGGAAAGGACACGAAGATGTTCTGGAAGCGAATTGCCGTTCGGGAAACCGAACGTGCCCTGATCTTTGTGCACGGCCGGCTGGAGGAGGTGCTCGAGCCGGGCGTGTACTGGAAGTGGATGTGGGAGCGGGAGGTCGAACTGTTCGACACGCTCGAACCGGTCATCCGCTCCACGAACCGCGAGGCGCTCCTGCGCAGTGGCGACGCGTTGGCGGAGCGTTACTTCGTCCGCGTGCGCGTGGCCGAAGCGCGGGCCGCCGTCGTCTTCGCGGACGGCGTACTGGTCGGTGTGCTCGGCCCCGGCGAATCTGAACTGCTCTGGCGGACGCCCAGGGCGATCGCCGTGCGCGAGTTCGACATCGTCGCCGAACCCGCGGTGGACCCGTCGCTGATCCCCGCAATCGTCCGCTACGGCGCCGCCGCGGCTCGTGTGCAGCTGGTCACGATCGGCGAGCAGACGGCCGGACTGGTCTATATCGACGGCCGGCTGGAGCGGCGTGTCGGCCCCGGTGTGCATGCCTTCTGGTCGATGCTGGGGCCGGTGCGTGTCGAGCAGATCGATCTGCGCCGCCAGACGCTCGAGGTCAACGCGCAGGAGATCCTGACGAAGGACAAGGTGACGCTGCGCGTGAATGTGACAGCGGAGTATCGCGTCGTCGATCCCGAACGGGCCGCCCGCACGGTCCGGAACGCGGGGGAGACGCTGTACCGGCTGTTGCAGCTCGCGGTGCGCCGTACGCTTGGCACCCGCACGCTCGATGAGTTGCTGCTGGAAAAGGTCGATATCGACGCCGGCGCGGCCGCGCAGATCCGCAAGGAGATGGGCGAGGTCGGCGTCGAGGTCGGAGGCATGGCGCTGAAGGACATCGTCCTGCCTGGCGAGATCCGCGAGATCCTGAACCAGGTGGTGACGGCGGAAAAGAAGGCGCAGGCCAACCTGATCCAGCGCCGGGAGGAGACGGCGGCCACGCGGTCGCTGTTGAACACGGCGCGGCTCATGGAAGAGTCGCCGCTGCTGCTGCGACTGAAGGAGCTGGAAACGCTCGAAAAGCTGACGGAAAAGGTCGGCAGCGTCACCGTCACCGGCGGCTTCGAGGGCTTGCTCGAGAAACTGCTGGCGCGGAAATAGAAACGGGCCGCGGAGGCGAATTTCGTCCTCGCGGCCCGTTGCCGATTAGAAGTTGAGGGTCAACTGCAGGTCGATCCGCCGATTGCCCGCAGCGCCGCCCCCGAAGCCGCCAGGCCCACGGCCGCCTCCGCCCCCCGGCCCGAACCCGCCGGCCAGCGAATTGGAAAGCCCGAACAGAGGGGACGTGAGGTTGCCGATCGGGGTCCCGTAATTCACCCGGTTGAGCAGATTGCGCGCCGAAGCCGAGAACGTGAGCGAGTACTTCTTGCCCGACGATCCGCCGCCGAACCCGCCACGCATCCCGCCGCCGCGCGGGCCGCCGCCCCCGCCACCGCGCATGCCGCCGCCCGGAGGAGGACCGCCCATCCCCGGACCGCCTCCCGGAGGGCCGCCACTGAACGAACCGCGGTCGGCCGCCGGATCGGCGCCCCGGCTCTCGCCGCCGAAGCCCCACGTCTTGCTGACGCGCAGATTCACGTTGAACGAATCCGGCCCCTTGCCGAAGTTGCGCGGGATGATAGTCTCACCCGGCAGCGGGTTCAGATTGAACACGCCGTAAGCGGTGGTCACGATGTCGCGCCCCGTGGCGCCGGACGCGGCGAATGAAGGCCGGTCGTTGAACACCGAATCGCCGTTGTTGTCCCGCCCCGTCGTGATATTGAACGGCGCGCCCGTCGAGTACATGACGAAGGGATTCAAGGACACGCCCCACTTGCCGCGGAGGTTGCCGCCAACCAGAATCCGGTGGCGGATGTCGAAGCTCGAACGGCCGTACTCGGTGGAGAGATCGTAGGTGTTTGACGGGAAAGTTCCCGCGCCGTCCGTATCGCCGTTCGCGTGCCCGTAGGCGTAGAACCCGAACAGCATGATATTCGACCAGAAGCGCGTGTTGAAATTCGTCATCAACTGCCGTTGCAGAAAGCTGCCGGAGGACTCGTAGTAGTAGACGTTTCCGATGGCGCCCAGCGATTGCACGCCTGTGCCCGGCAGCGGCGCGTTCAGGTTCCGCGCCCGCAGCGTATGCACACCGCGGGTCTGCACGAAGTTCACCGAGACCGTCGTCGACTTCGGCAACTGCCGGTCGATACCGGCTACAGTTTGCATCACGTAGGGCGCCGTCAGGTCGCCCGCCACCGTGCGCCGGGTTAGGGCCGTCTGGTATGCCGCTAGCGTCGCTGCGTCCGGGATCCCCGGGAAGAAATCCGGATTCGGCACCAGGTACTGCAGCTGATTCGTGCCGTTGAAGCGCGTCGCCTGCAGCGTCAGTGACTCCTGGAAGCGGTCGTAGAACACTCCGCCACCGGCGCGCAGGACCGTTTTCGCGGCCTTTTCGCCGCGGCCGTCGATGCCCCAGGCGATCGAGACGCGCGGCGCGAAGTTGAGGTTGGAAGAGATGTTGGTTTGATTCTCGTAACGCAATCCGTAATTCACCGTCAGGTTCGGCTGCAGCCGCCAGGCGTCTTCGAAGAACACGCCGACGTCGGTCTGTTTCACGCTCGCTAAAGGATTGCCCGAGGTTAGCGAAAACTGCGAGGCGCCGCCGCCCAGCGCGCGGATCTGCGCCGCCGTGTAGCCGCGGCTCGCGAAGTAGAGCGTGCGGCGGTAGCGTTCCAGCGACGTGATGGCGATCATCGCGCCCGAGATCGCCTCGTTGCTCGCATCGAGCGCGGGCGCCAGTCCGCCCGCAAACGTGAAGCTGCCGCCGAAGCCATTCGGATTGCGGTCGTCAAGCCAGCTCGACCGCAGCCGGCCGCCGAACTTCCACAGATGCTTGCCCTTGTTGATCGAGGTGATGTTGGTCCACTCCATCGAGTTCCGCAGGTTGCGCGCGTCGCCGATCTGCGCGCCGCCCCCGGTAAACGCGTCGAGCACCGAGACCGACGGAACGGTGATGTCGCCGAGCTGCCGCGTGTCGCTGCGCAAAAACTTGAACCGCCCCGGGTTTGCCGGAGGCTATTTCGTTTGAGTTACGCCACCTTGGC
>CAYMTH010000304.1:0-647 GCA_964393235.1 uncultured Solibacteraceae bacterium
GGACTCTCATTGCGGGTTCACCTCGCGGGAGAAGACGGCGAAGGGCTGGGCGGTCTGCACGTGGCACTGGCGGCAGTTGGAGCGCTCGGGATGGGTGGTGCGGATCTCGGCCGGGGCGGCGGGGCCGCCGTGGCAGGCGAGGCAGTTGCCGCGCATGTCGAGTTCGTGGGGGATGGCGGGCGGGGCGCCGGGGAGCGCGCCTTTGGGGAGGTCGACGGGGCGGGCGGGTTCGAAGACGGTGGGCTGGAACGAGACTTTGGTTTCGGGATGGACGTGGCAGCTGCGGCAGTTGGTGAGTTGGGGGTGCGGGGTGACTGGGGTGAAGGCCTTGAAGGTGGGCATCCAGCCGCCGTCGAGGTGGCAGGCGAGGCAGGACTTGCCGCCCATGCTCTTGTCGTCGAACAGGTCGTGGGGGATGGGCGGCGGGCCGCCGGGGTAGGCGCGGCGGGCGTAGTAGGCGGGCAGGTGACGTTCGGGCTGGCCGGGGCCGGGTTTCACATCCTTCAGCGCGGCGCCTTTGCTGGAGCGTTCAAAGACGCCGCTTTCGGTGAGGATGGGGAGGGGCTTTTCGGGAAGGCTGGCGGGCACGGAGGCCTCGCGTTCACCCGCGCCGATGACACCGCGTCGTCGTCGCCCACGAGCATCGG
>CAYMTH010000304.1:657-6592 GCA_964393235.1 uncultured Solibacteraceae bacterium
ACGAAGACGGCGGCGGCCATCAGGGCGGTGACGGTAGCGATGGCCCAGGGGTTCTTCATACGGCCTTCTCCACGCGCACGGCGCATTTCTTGTAGTCGGGCTGTTTGGAGATGGGGCAGAAGGCGTCGAGCGTGAGCTCGTTGATGAGCTTGTTTTCGTCGAAGAAGGGAACGAAGACCTGGCCTTCGGGCGGGCGGCCGCGGCGGTCGATCAGGGCGGGGAGCACGATGGACCCGCGGCGGGAGGTGAGTTTGACGCGGTCACCGTTTTTGATGTTGAAGCGTTTGGCGTCGTTGGGGTGGAGCTCGACGTAGGCGGCGGGCATGGCCTGGTGGAGCACGGGGATGCGGCGGGTGAGCGAGCCGGTGTGCCAGTGTTCGACGACGCGGCCGGTGTTGAGCCAGAAGGGGTATTCCTTGTCGGGCGATTCCGCGGCGGGTTCATAGGGGCGGAACCAGATCCAGGCGCGCTGTTCGGGCTTGCCGTAGAAGTGGTGGGTGCGCCCGGGCTTTGCCGCGGGATCGTACTGCGGGTTGTAGCGCCAGCGGGTCTCCTTGCCGTTGACGAAGGGCCACATGACGCCGGGGCGCTGGCGGAGCTCTTCGTAGGAGGCCATTTCGTGATCGGGGCCGTGATGGAACTGGCGGTATTCCTCCCAGATCTCGCGGATGTGGGTTTCGGGCTTGTAGGGGAAGATCTTGCCGTGGCCGAGGCGGCGGGCCACTTCGATGAGCTGCCAGGTGTCGGACATGGCTTCGCCGGGCGGGTCCACCATCTTCTCCCAGTGCTGGGTGCGGCGTTCGGAGTTGCCGAACATGCCTTCGCGCTCGATCCACATGGCGCTGGGGAGGACGACGTCAGCCACGTCGGTGGTGGGGGTTGGGTAGACGTCGGAGACGACGATGAAGCGGCCTTCCTTCTTCATGCCCTCGCGGTAGCGCGTGGTTTTCGGCATGGTCACCATCGGGTTGGTGACCTGGATCCAGAGGAACTTCATTTCGCCGCGGTCGACGGCGCGGAACATTTCTACGGTGTGAAGGGTGGGCTTGGGATCGATGTTGGAGACGGGGACGCCCCAGATTTTGGCGGCGAGTTCGCGGTCCTTGGGGTTGGTGACTTCGCCGTGGGGCAGGCGGTTGGTGAGCGTGCCGACCTCGCGGACAGTGCCGCAGGCGGAGGGCTGGCCGGTGAGGGAAAAGGGGCTGTTGCCGGGGGTGGCGATCTTGCCGGTGAGGAGGTGGAGGTTGTAGACGAGGTTGTTGATCCAGGTGCCGCGGGTGTGCTGGTTCATGCCCATGCACCAGAAACTGACGACGCGTTTGCGCGGGTCGCCGTAGAGGCTGGCGAGGAAGCGGATGTCCCGCGCGGGCACGCCGGAGAGCTTTTCCACCTTTTCGGGAGTGTAGTCTTCGAGCGCCTTTTTATAAGCGGCGAAGTCGATGGTGCGGGGCTCGTCGGTGAAGGCGAACTTGTCCTGGGTGCCGTAGCCGATGTTGGTTTTGCCGGCGTGGAAGGAGACGTGATTTTCGAGGAAGGAGGAGTGGAGCCAGTTGTTGCGGATGAGCTCGTAGGCGATGGCGTTGGCGATGGCGAGGTCGGTTTGCGGGAGGAAGAGGATGGACCGGTCGGCCGCCATGGAGGTGCGGGTGGTGCGGGTGGCGAGATCGACGAGGAGGGTGCCGGGGGCCTGCTGGCGGCGTTCGAGCATGCGGCTGAACAGGACCGGGTGCATCTCGGCCATGTTGTTGCCCCAGAGGATGTAGACGTCGGCGTGGTCGATGTCCTCGTAGCAACCCATGGGTTCGTCGAGGCCGAAGGAGGTCATGAAGCCGGTGACGGCGGAGGCCATGCAGAGGCGGGCGTTGCCCTCGACGTTGTTGGTGCCGATGGCGCCTTTGAAGAGTTTGGAGGCCATGTAGCCGTCGGGGATGGTCCACTGGCCGGAGCCGTAGATGCCGACCGAATTCTTGCCGTGCTGCTGGATGGATTCCTTGAGCTTGCTGGCGACGAGGTCGAGCGCCTCCTTCATGGGCGCGGGGACGAGGCGGCCGTTTTTGCGAATGAGGGCGGTTTTCAGGCGGTCCGAGCCGTAGAGGGCCATGATCGAGTGGTAGCCCTTGACGCAGCAGAGCCCCTTGTTGACGGAGCTGGCGGGGTCGCCTTTGACGGCGACGGCGCGGTTGTTGGAGATGCCGATGAGGAGGCCGCAGCCGGTGCCGCAGAAGCGGCAGGGGGCCTTTTTCCAGGTGAGGCCGTTGATGGCGTCGATGCGGGGATTGGGGGCGGCGAAGGAGACGCCGGGGACGAGTTCGGCGGCGGCGGCGAGGGCGGAGCCGGCGACCATTTGTTTGAGCATTTCGCGGCGGTTCATGCGGCGGCCTCCTGTTCGCTGACGGCGGCGACGAGGGAGAGGCACTGGAGCGAATCGAGGGCTTCGAGGCGTTTCAGCAGGGCGTCTTCGGCGGGGTCGTCGGGGGTGTCGGTGACGAGCAAGAGGAGGTCGCGATTCTCGGCGCGCAGGAGCTCGCAGCCGGGGATTTGGAGGAGATCGGATTCGAGGCTGGCGGCTTTGTCCGGGGCAGGCCAGGCGATGTAGCTCTTGATGGGCACGTCCCTATCGTGGGGCCGAATTGACGGGGCGACAGTAACCGGAGTCACAATGGTCAGGTGAGCCAACTGAGCCTGCAGGCGCTGTCCGCAATCGATCTCTTTGCCGTGTTGCCGACCGCCGAGCGGGAACATCTCGCCAAGGTGGCCGTTATCCGGCGGTTTGACGCGAAGGAGTCACTGTTCGAAGAGGGCCAGCCGTGCGAGGGGATCTGGATCGTCGCCAGCGGCAGTGTGCGAATTTACAAATTCACACCGGGCGGGCGGCAGATCGTGTTGGCGGTGCAGGAGGCGCCGGCGACGGTGGCCGAGGTGCCGGTGTTCGACGGCGGGCCGTACCCGGCGACGGTGATCACGCAGGAGCCGACGGAGGCGATGCTAATCCGGAAGGACGATTTCCTCTCCTCGTGCCGGCGGAACCCGGAGCTGACACTGAAGTTCCTGAGCGTGTTCAGTTCGCGGCTGCGGCATCTTGTGACGTTTGTCGAGCGGATCACGTTCGGGAGCATCCGGCAGCGGCTGGCGCAGGCGCTGCTGGAGATGGCGGAGGCGGCGGGGTCGAATACGTTCACGATGCCGGAGACGCACGAGGACATTGCAAACCGGCTGGGCACGGTGCGCGAGGTGGTGTCGCGGAACCTGGGCCGGTTTCAGAGTGAGGGTCTGGTGCGGCTGAACCGGCGGGACGTGCACATTCTGGACCGGCGCGGGCTGGCGGCGGAAGCGGAAACGAACTTCTAGGTAACGGGGGCGGGCGCGAGGCGATCTACCGCGTGGAGGTTTACCGCGGTGAAGCAGGTGCTGATTGGGTTGTTGGCGTGCGGGCTGATGTCCGGCGCCGAGAAGGAGAAGCGCGCGACTGTGGTGGGCACGTCGGCGGCCGCGGACGCAGCGATCGGCGCGGCGGTGGCGAAGGAGAACCGCGTGAAGGGGGCGATCATCGGCGGCGCGGTGGGCGGCGCCGCCGGGATGTTGATCGACCACTTGATGAACAGGAAGAAGGCCCCGGCGCCTCAGCCGGCCGAGGCCAGGTAGCGGCGCCAGCCGCCGAGGGCGGTGATCTCCTTCGCGCCGGCGAGCCCGGCGGGTTCGCAGATGAAGCCGTTGACGGTGGAGCCGTCGTCGAGCTTCACGCTGCCGATGCCGAGCGGCGGCGGGATAAGCGCGACGAAGCTGCCGAAATGGCGCGCGGGCATGGCCCAGACTTCGACCTCGATGCCGGGGCCGGCGAAGCCGGGTTCGCGGACGAGGCCGGGCTTGGGCGGGGTGGTGTTGGCGAGCGCGTAGAGGCGGTACTCGGGCGCGGTCTTGCAGGTTTTCAGCAGCCGCGCGCCGCGTTCGGTGAGCTGCTTGTTGAGCGGCTGGCCGGTGAGGTGCGCGCCGACGACGGTCACCTTCACTTCCTCGAGGCGGGCGGCGAGATCGAGCAGCGCCCAGTCGGAGTGGGCGGGGCCGATGAGCGTGACGCCGAAGGGGAGGCCGTTCGGGCGGAAGCCGCCGGGGATGGCGAGCGCGGCGAGATTGAGGAGATTGACGAAGTTGGTGTAGTAGCCGAGGTTGGAGTTGAGCTTCACCGGGTCAGCCTCGACATCGCTGATCTTATAGATGGTCCCCGTGGTGGGGAGCAGCATCACGTCGATGTCGTGCCACGTTTTCGCGGTCTCGGCCTGGAGGGCGGCGAGCTTGTACATCGCCTTGAACGTGTCGGTCGTCGTGTAGTTGTTGCCACCGAGAATGATGTCGCGGACGACGGGATGGGCGTCGGCCGGGTGGCCTTCGAGGAAGCCGCCGACGGCGACGTAGCGCTCGGCGACCCAGGGGCCGGAGTAGAGCAGCTGGGCTGTATCGCGGAAGGGGGCGTAGTCGATCTCGACGCGGCGGCCGCCAGCGGCCTCGAGGCGCTTCACGTTGTCGGCGAAGAGCTGCGCGGCGGCATCGTCGCCGAAGAACTGGAGCAGGTCGGCCGAGGGGACGCCGAAGCGGAAGGCGCCGTTGGCCCAGGCGGGCGCGGCGGGGCGGGGGCTGGCGGCTTGGAACACGCGCTGCGCGGTGGCGATGTCGCGAGTGAAGATGGACACGCAATCCAGGCTGGCGCAGGCGGGCACGACGCCCTTGGTGGACAGCACGCCGATGGTGGGCTTGAGGCCGACGATGTTGTTGAACGCGGCGGGCACGCGGCCAGAGCCGGCCGTGTCGGTGCCCAGCGAGAAATCCACCTGGCCGGAGGCGACGGCGACGGCCGAGCCGGAGCTCGAGCCGCCGGAGACGTACTCGGCATTGTAGATGCTCGAGCAGGCGCCGTAGGGCGAGCGGACGCCGACGAGCCCGGTCGCGAACTGATCGAGGTTGGTCTTGCCGGTGGCGCGGGCGCCGGCGTTTTCGAACAGATCGACGACGGGCGCGGAGGCGCCCGGCGTGTAGGCGAAGGCGGGACAGCCGGCGGTGGTGGGCACGCCGGCGTAGTCGATGTTGTCCTTGATGGCGAAGGTAAGGCCCTGGAGCGGGCCTTCCTTTGCGGGTTTGGCGGGGATCGCGGAGATCCAGACGGGCGGCTTCATCGAATCACCGCCAGGACCTGGCCGGGCTGTACGATGGCGCCGGGGGCGCAGCGCATTTCGATGATCTCTCCGGCCGCGGGCGCGGTGACGGCGAGCTCCATCTTCATGGCTTCGAGGACGATGAGGCGGTCACCGGGCTTGCACTGCTGGCCGGTCTCGCCGGGGATAGCCCAAACGCTGGCGGCGATGGGCGAGCGGACGGCGGTGGCGCCTTCGGGGAGGTCGTCCTCCGACGGCGGCGGCACGTCGTCGAGCGCGGGCGCGACGTACTCGCCCCAGCGGTCGCGCTCTTCGCGGAAGGCCTGGTCGCGCTTCGCCTGGAACTCGGCCGCCTCCTTCTCGATCGACTTGAGGAAGGCGCGATGTTTGTCGAGGCTGAATTCGCCTTCTTCGATGCGCGGGGTGAAGTTGCGGTCGGCGCGCATTTTCAGCAGCTCGTCGGCCGAGACCGGGTAGAACTGCAGACGGTCGAAGAAGTCGAGCAGCCAGGGCTTGGGCTGGCGCCAGGTGCTCCACATCTGCGTGGTCCGGCCGACGAACTGGTAGCCGCCGGGGCCCTCCATGCCGTAGACGCAGAGGTAGGCGCCGCCGATGCCGACGGCGTTTTCGGGGGTCCAGGTGCGGGCCGGATTGTACTTGGTGGTGACAAGGCGATGGCGCGGATCGACCGGCGTCGCCACCGGCGCGCCCAGATAGACGTCGCCGAGCCCCATCACCAGGTAGGACGCATCGAAGATGATGCGGCGCACCTCGTCTTCGGTGGCAAGTCC
>CAYMTH010000305.1:0-6584 GCA_964393235.1 uncultured Solibacteraceae bacterium
AGACGCCGGGCTCGAGGAAGGCGAGTTGGAGGAAGCTGGGGCCGTTGAGGGGGAGCGATTCGATCTGGGTGCGGGCGATGACGCCGTCGACTTTGTGGCTGTCGTAGGCGATCTGCGCGTTGGCGGCGGCAACGGTGACGGTTTCGGTGACGGCGCCGAGTTGGAGCTTCAGGTCGACGGTGGTGGTGGAGCCGACGACGACGGTGGCCTCGCGGAGGAGCTGGCGGAAGCCGGGGGCCTGGCCGCGGACCTCATAGCGGCCGGCGGGGAGGGCGGGGGCGGCGAACTGGCCGAGCGCATCGGACTTGAGTTCGCGCTTGAGGCCGGTGTCGACGTTGGTCACCGTGACGGCGGCATTGGCGACCACGGCGCCGGAGTCGTCAGTGACGGTGCCGGCGATGGTGCCGATGGGGGCCTGGGCGAACGAGGGAAGCGCAAGGAAGATAACGGATAGTAAAACCCGAAGCATAGTGTACCTATGCTATCGAGTTTGCCGGCCGCTAGGAATTGACGGCGGCGCCGTAGTGGGACTCGACGTAGGCGTTCAGAATTTCGATAAATTCGGCCACGATGCGGTCGCCGCGGAGGGTGACCTTCAGCTTGCCGTCGACATAGACGGGGGCGACCGGTTCTTCGAACGTACCCGGGAGGGAGATGCCGAGGTTGGCGTGTTTGCTTTCGCCGGGGCCGTTGACGATGCAGCCCATGACGGCGACCTTCATCTCTTCGACGCCCGGGTGGCGCTCCTTCCAGACCGGCATCTGCGTGCGGAGATAGGTCTGGATGTCGTCGGCCATCTGCTGGAAGAACGTGGAAGTGGTGCGGCCGCAGCCCGGGCAGGCGGTGACCTGCGGGGTGAAGCTGCGGAGTTCGAGGGCCTGCAGGATCTGCTGGCAGACGATGACCTCTTCGGTGCGGTCGCCGTTGGGGAGCGGGGTGAGCGAGGCGCGGATGGTGTCGCCGATGCCTTCCTGGAGCAGCACGCCGATGGCGGCGGTGGTGGCGACGATGCCCTTGGAGCCGAGGCCGGCTTCGGTGAGACCGAGGTGGAGGGGGTAATCGCACTGCGCGGCGAGCATGCGGTAGACGGAGATCAGATCCTGGACGCCGCTGACCTTGGCGCTGAGCAGGATCATGTTGTGAGCGAGGCCGTGGCGTTCGGCGGCGGCGGCGCTTTCGAGCGCGGAGACGACCATGGCGTTCATGGTGACCTGCTTGGCGTCGAGCGGCTCGGCGAGCTTGTTGTTCTCGTCCATCATGCGAGTGAGCAGCGCGCCGTCGAGCGAGCCCCAGTTGACGCCGATGCGGACGGGCTTGTTGTACTCGACCGCCGCCTCGATCATCGTGCGGAAGTTGTCGTCGTGCTTCTTGCCGATGTTGACGTTGCCGGGATTGATCCGGTACTTGGCAAGGGCGCGGGCGCAGTCGGGATACTTCTTGAGGAGCTGGTGGCCGTTGTAGTGGAAGTCGCCGACGATGGGCACGCGGACGCCGAACATCTTGAGGGTATCGACGATCTTGGGGACGGCCGCGGCGGCTTCCTCCGTGTTGACGGTGACGCGGACGATCTCCGAGCCGGCCTGCGCGAGGGCCATCACCTGATTGACGGTTCCCTGGACATCGGCGGTGTCGGTGTTGGTCATCGATTGGACGACGATGGGGTTATTCCCACCGACCATCACACCGCCAACATTTACGGCTACGGACTTGCGTCGAGGACTGGCTGCCATTCTTTCAGTTTACCAAGCGGGCCCGAGCGGCCGCGCCAATCGCGATCATAAGTTTTTTCGATTGGATGTTCCGGCGAATGGCTCGTAGAGTGGGAGAGAGCTGATCCAAGCTGTGGCTCTCCTCCCTGTACGAGCCTGTACGAGATTGACGAGTTCATTCGACGGAAGGAGAGTCTGTGTCCATTCGCATACTGCTGATCGAGTTGCATGAGGATTTGCTTTGCGATCTGCGGGATGCGTTGATTTCGGCACGGCTGGTTCCGGCGATTGAGGAAGGCGTGGCGTTGGAGGCGGTGGACTGGAGCCAGTACGACGTGGTCTTCTGTCCGGCGACTTACAGCGTGTTAGAGCAGGTTTTGGCGGCCGCTGCCAGGGGCATGCAGCAAAGGCGTGTCATTGCGGTGAGCCGTTTGCCTGAAGTGAGTGAATGGCTCGACGCCCTGGAGCTCGGCGCCATCGATTATTTTGCACCTCCGTTTGAGCAGTCCCAAGTTCGCTGGCTCTTGCAAACCCATTTCCCAAGCGGGAAGTTGATCGCCGCGTAGACTTGACGGCTTCACAATCGCCCCGATGACGGGGTCAGGAGGATCTATCCGTGTTTACACGCACGCTATTCGTGTATTTGCTGGCTGGCGCGCTGGCGCTGGCCGGTTCCCGCATTGAGGGGAAAGTAGTTACAGAGGGTCCGGCGGATTCCTATTTCGTCGAATTGTACGAGAACTCGGGGAACATGCTGGCGGACCGCGTGCCGGTGGGGCGGGACGGTTCGTTCACGCTCACGGCGGGCGGGACGCAGTTGTACGAAGTCCGGGTGGTGACCGGGCACGGCGAACGGGTGGTGAGCGAACATACGTACCTGCGCGCCGGGCAGCCGGTGGAACTGCGACTGCCGCGGCGGCCGGAGTCGGGACGGGCCCCGGGCGGGGCCGGCAGCATGGCCCGGCTGGCGCACAAGCCGGCGAAGGCGGCGATGAAACTGGCGCGGCAGGCGGATTCGCTGGCCGGGGACGGGGATCTGGCCGGTTCGGTGGGGCGCCTGGAGCGGGCGGTGGAAGAGGATCCGCAGTGGTTTGAGGCGTGGAACAACCTGGGATCGCGACTTTTGAAGATGGGGCGGTACCGGGAGGCGGCCGATGCATTCTCCCGGGCGATCGGGATCGATCCGAATCAGGCGGCGGTGCATTCGAACCTGGGCTTGACGCACCTCTTCCTGCGCGAGCCGAAGGAGGCGGCCAAGGCGGCGCGGAAGGCGCGGGAGTTGGAACCGGGATCGGCGCAGGCCGCCTATGTGCAGGCGCTGGCGATGTTGCAGTCGCAGGAGACCCCCGAGGAGGCAGTGGCGCTGTTGACGGGAGCGGCGGCGACGCTGCCGCGCGCGCGACTGGCGGTGGCGGAGTGGTACTGCCGGTCGGGTGATTTGAAGGCCTGTGCGGCGGAGTTGACGGTGTTTTTGAAGACCCCGCGCGGGCCGAATCACGCGGCGGCGGAGAAGTGGCTGGGGGAGGTGAGAAGGCAGCTCAATCTGCGATCTGGGTTACGGTGAGGCGGATCCGGGTGGGGAAGAAGCGTTCGTGATCGGGACGGCGGTGGGCGTGACCGCGCCCGCCGCTCGCGTCCTTGATCACGAGATCCATCTGCTTGATTCCTTCGGCCCAGACGATCGAGTTGTTTTCCCAGAAGGCCGTCATGGGGACGTCCTTCTGGTAGACGCCGGGCTCCTTATAGAGGTCGGTGCCCATGCAGCCGTAGCCGTTTCCCTGCCCTTTGTTCGGGATGTAACAGATGGTCCAGGTGGTGGGCTCGCCGCCGGCGGGTTTTTCGAGGACTTCGAGGCGGATGCGGGCCTTGCCGTGGCGGTAGTCGACGGGGGCGGTCCAGTCCTTGGGGCGGTTCGGATTGAGGACGGGTTCTTTGACGTAGTAGTGGGACTTGGATGGGGTGGAGTTGTCGGCGTCGGCCTTGGTGTAGGCAAATGTGACGTCGAACAGGACGAATTCGGCGGCGGGGCACAGGGCGGCGGCGAGCAGAAGGAGGGCGAGGCGCATGGATTCTGCCAGCTTAGCGGAACGGAACCTCCTGCTACACTGAGAACATCTAACGTAGTAGCCACCATGTCGATCCGTTCCTATCTCCGGCTTGCGCTTCACACGCAGATGCTGCCCATTCACGAAAGCGGCGAGGAAACCCTTGTCGGCGGGCAGGCGGTGATGGGGGGCGTGATGATGCGGGCGCCGCACAGCTACTGCACGGCGGTGCGTCGGGCATCGGGCGAGATTGTCACCGAAGAGAGCCCGCTGCCGAAGGTTTCCGAGAAGTACCCGATTTTCAAGTATCCGGTGCTGCGGGGCGTGGGCACGCTGGGGCAGGCGATGTGGCTGGGCGTAAAGGCGTTGAAGTTCTCCGCCAACGTCGCGATGGCGGACGAGAACCAGCAGCAGGGAAAGCCCGAGGCGACGCAGATTCCGGCGTGGGCGATGACGGCGAACATGGTGTTCAGCTTCGTGTTCTTCATCGCGCTGTACAAGTTCCTGCCGCTGTGGCTGACCACGCAACTGCAGGGCGTCTATCCGGTGATTGAGAACCGGATCCTGTTCAACGGTGTCGACGGGCTGATCCGCATCGGCATCTTCATCGCGTTTCTGTTCGGCCTGTCCCGTTTTCAGGACATTCACCGGGTGTTCGAGTTCCACGGCGCCGAGCATAAGGTGGTCTTCAATTTTGAATCGCGCAAGCCGGTGACGACGGCCAACGCGCAGAGTTTTGTCACCTTCCACCCGCGGTGCGGCACGAGCTTCCTGCTGGTGGTGATGGTGATTTCGATGGTGCTGTACACGCTGTTGCCGGTGGACGGTTTCGCGGCGAAGTTCGCGGCGCGGATCGTGCTGCTGCCGCTGATCGCCGGCTTGAGCTACGAACTGATCCGCTATGCCGCCCGGAAGCGCGGCTCGCTGCTGGCGCTGATGACGGCGCCGGGCCTGTGGCTGCAGAAGATCACGACGCAGCCGCCGTCGGACGCGCAGGTCGACGTGGCCATCCGCGCGCTCGAAGGGGCGATGGAACTGGAGAAGCAGCAGGGCGGCGAACTCGTCATCGCTTAGCGGCGCCCACCCGTTGTCTCACTGTCCCGGGAAACGGGCAAGGGTATCTTCATGCAATATTCCGATAAACTCGACACACTGGAAAAACGATTCGACGAACTGAGCGCGCAGATGGCCGACCCGGCCATCATCTCCGATAACGAGGTGTACCGGAAGACGGCGAAGGCGCATCGCGACATGGAAGAGGTCGTGATGAAGTACCGCGAATACAAGACCGCGGCGGCGAATCTGGCCCAGGCGCAGGGCATGCTGGCGGAGAGCGATCCGGAGATGCGGGCGATGGCCGAGGACGAGGTCGCGACGCTGACGCCGGAGTTGACACGGCTGGAAGAAGAGCTGAAGGTGCTGTTGCTGCCGAAGGACCCGAACGACGAGAAGAACGTCGTGATGGAAATCCGGGCAGGCACGGGCGGCGACGAGGCGACGCTGTTCGCGGCCGAGGTTTACCGCATGTACATGCGGTATGCGGAAACGATGCGCTGGCGGGTGGAAGTCACCGACCTGAGCGAAAGCGAAGTCGGCGGCATCAAGGAAGTGATTGCGCTGATCAGCGGGGAACGCGTTTACAGCCGCATGAAGTACGAGAGCGGCGTGCACCGGGTGCAGCGCGTGCCGCAGACGGAGACGCAGGGCCGGGTGCACACCTCGGCGATCACGGTGGCGGTGCTGCCGGAAGCCGACGACGTGGAAATCCACATCGAGGCGAAGGACCTGCGGATCGACACGTTCTGTTCGTCGGGACCGGGCGGGCAGTCGGTGAACACGACCTATTCGGCGGTGCGCATCACGCACCTGCCGACGAACACGGTGGTTTCCTGCCAGGACGAAAAGTCGCAGATCAAGAACCGCGAAAAGGGCATGCGCGTGTTGCGTTCGCGGCTGTACGAGCTGGAACTCGAGAAGCAGCAGGCGGCGATCGGGGCGGAACGCAAGAAGATGGTGGGCTCCGGCGACCGGAGCGAGAAGATCCGCACCTACAACTTCCCGCAGAACCGTGTGACGGACCACCGGATCGGGTTGACGCTGCACCAGTTGGATCTGGTGATGGAAGGCAAGCTCGATCCGTTCATCGACGGGTTGACCACCTACTACAACGCCGAGCGATTGAAACAGCAGGCCGAAGATGACGTTACGAACGGCGCTGGCGCAGGGCGTAAAGCTTCTTAGCGACGGCGGCATCGACGCGCCGAAACTGACGGCGGAGGTGTTGCTGGCGCATGCGCTGCGGCGGGACCGCGTGTACCTGGTGGCGCACGCCACCGATGAACTGACCGAACTGGGCTGGATTCACTACGGGCGCTATCTGCACGAGCGGCTGAAGGGAAAGCCGACGCAGTACATCACGAAACAGCAGGAGTTCTACGGGCGGATGTTTCGGGTGGAGCCCGGGGTGTTGATTCCGAGGCCTGAAACGGAACTGCTTTGCGAGTCGGTACTGGAGCGGTTGCCGGCCGGGGCGCGGAACGTCGATGTTGGGACCGGGTCGGGGTGCATCGCGGTGACGCTGGCGCTCGAGGCGCGGGCGGCGCGGGTCTTCGCGGTGGACTTCTCGGCGGTGGCGCTGCGGATCGCCGGGCGGAACGCGGCGGCGCTCGGGGCGAAGATCGGGTTCGTGCAGGCGGATCTGCTGGGTTCGTTCGCCGGCGGCTCGCTCGACGCCGTGGTTTCGAATCCGCCTTACGTGCCGGAACCGGACCGCGCCGGGATGGCGCGGGAGGTACGCGCCTGGGAGCCGGAGACGGCGCTGTTTGCCGGC
>CAYMTH010000306.1:0-5696 GCA_964393235.1 uncultured Solibacteraceae bacterium
CGGCGTAGGGGCGGCGGGGGACGATCATCGTCTCGAAGGGCCAGACGGCCCAGAAAGGGACGAGGGCGACGAAGTGGGCGTTGGCGATGAGGATGCGGCGGCCGTCGCGTTCCTCTTCGGCGAGGCAGTCGGCGAGGAGCGAGCGCCCGGTTTCGGCGAGATACTCGGACTGCGACTGCGTCTCGATGGCGATCTCGTCGGGCACGGTCTGGTTGGCCCAGATCTGGCCGTGCGGGTGCGGGTTCGACGCGCCCATCATCGTGCCCCGGTTTTCGATGATCTGGATGGTGCGGATCCAGGGGACGGCGGCGAGGGCGGCGTACTCGCCGCGCCAGAGCGCGACGACGGACTCGATCTGCGGGACGGTCATCCGGGACATCGTGAGCGAGTGGTCCGGCGAGTAACAAAGCACGCGGCAGATGCCGGCCTCGGGCTGGGATTTGAGGAGCCCGCCGGCGGGGGCGGCATCGGGTTGGGGGTTGGGCAGGAGCGCGGCGAAGTCGTTTTCGAAGGCGAAGGTTTCGGTGTAGGCGGGGTTGTGTTCGCCGTTGGCGCGCCGGTTGCCGGGGCAGAGATAGCAGTGCGGGTCGAAGCTCGGGGCGGCCTGGGCGGGGGCGTCGTGGTGGCCTTGCCAGGGGCGCTGGGTGCGATGCGGGGAGACGAGGACCCAGCGGCGGGTGAGCGGGTTCCAGCGGCGGTGGACGCCTTCGCTCATGCTTCCACCTCGCCGGCGCCGGCGGAGGGCTGGGTGACGAAGACGTGCGGGGCGATGCCAGTGGCGTCGCGATAGGCGCGGGCGAGCTGGTCGACGACGGCGGGCGCGGCCTCGGCGGCGACGAGGTTGACGGTGCAGCCGCCGAAGCCGCCGCCGGTCATGCGGGCGCCGTGGACGCCATCGAGGCGGGAGGCGATCTCGACCATCGTGTCGAGTTCGGGGCAGCTGACTTCGAAGTCGTCGCGGAGGCTCGCGTGGGAGGCGTACATGGCGGCGCCGGCGGCGGCGAGGTCCCCGGCGCGGAGGGCGGATTCGAAGGCGAGGACGCGGTCGTTTTCAGTGAGAACGTGGCGGGCGCGGCGGAGTTCGTCGCCGGAGAGGGGGGCGTAGCCGACGTCGCGGAGGAAGGGGACGCCGAGGCGGCGGGCGGCGGATTCGCAGGCGGCGCGGCGGTCGTTGTAGGCGCTGGCGGCGAGTTCGTGTTTCACCATCGTGTTGGCGATGACGAGGCGGACGTTCGCGGGGATGGGGACGGGGGTGACGGAGAGGTCGCGGCAGTCGATGCGGAGGGCGTGGCCGGCCTGTCCGAGGCAGCTGGCGAGGGGGTCCAGGAGGCCGCACGGCATGCCGGTGACCTGGTTTTCGGCGCGGGGGGCGGGGCGGGCGATTTCGGGGCGGGGGCGGGAGCCGGCGCCGAGGGCGAAGGCGGAAGCGACGGAGAGGGCGGCCGAAGAGGAGAGGCCGCCGCCGAGCGGGACCTCGGTGGCGACGAGGAGGTCGGCGCCTTCGGCGATGCCGAGCAGGGCGGCGACGCCGGCGGGGAAGGCGGTCCAGTTACCGGTGGGACGGAGGGCGTCGACGGGGGCGTCGAGGGTTTCGGGGAGATCGAGGGACTGGGCGCGGAGGCGGCCGAGCGAGTTGGGCGCGACGGCGACGAAGGTGGAGAGGTGGATGGCGGCGGGGAAGACGAAGCCGCCGTTGTAGTCGGTGTGTTCGCCGATGAGGTTGACGCGGCCCGGGGCGCGGAAGAGGCGGGGGCGGGAGCCGAAGCGGCGTTGGAATTCGGCCTGCAGTTGGGCGATCAAGCGGTCTTCCCGAAGCGGGCGAACAGGTGGAACGCGAGGCCGGCGGCGGCGATGAGGCCGCCCCAGAGGAGGTTCATCGAGGCGCCGCGGCCCTCGCTGAAGAAGCTGTAGGCGACGAGTTGGAGGCCGATGGCGAGCAGCAGGCGGCCGATGACGAGACGGAGGTCGAGGGTCATGGCGAATTACCAGAATAAAGCGTTTACAACGCCGACGGCGACCAGGATGGCGAGGCCGACGATTTCGGGGCGGAAGAGGCCGTGGCCTTCCGACTTGGGTTTCTGCGTGAGCGAATAGACGAGGCCGCGGAGCTCTTCATCGGGGCGGGGCGTGGTGACGAGGGAGATGAGGAGCGTAGCCCCAAAGCAGACGGAGAAAGCCCAGATGGCGGTCCAGAAGTTCTGCGCCATTTCCGAGGGGTAGCGGGTGACGATGCCGAGCCAGCCGCCTTTGAGCCCGGGGACGGAGTGGGCCGGGAGGGTGAGGGCGTGGTGGACGGCGGCGGAGAGGGTGCCGAGGAGGAGGCCCCAGAAGGCGCCGTGGCCGGTGGCCCGTTTCCAGAACATGCCGAGGAGGAACGTGGCGAAGAGCGGGGCGTTGACGAAGGCGAAGACCAGCTGGAGCAGGTCCATGATGTTGTTGAAGCGGAGGGCGGCGTAGGCGGCGAGGACGGAGGCGGCGATGCCGGCGACGGTGGTGAGGCGGCCGACTTTGAGGTAGTGCGCGTCGCCGGCGTTGGGGCGGATGTAGGCGCCGTAGATGTCGTAGGTGAAGACGGTGTTGAAGGCGGTGACGTTGCCGGCCATGCCGGACATGAAGGAGGCCATGAGGGCGGTGAGGCCGAGGCCGAGGAGTCCGGGGGGGAAGTAGTGCGCGAGCATCATCGGGATCGTCATGTCGTAGTTGAGGGTGCCGTCGGGTTTGGCGGGGAGCTTGAAGCCGGAGGGGTCGCCGGAGAGGGTGAGGGCGATGGCGATGAGGCCGGGGACGATGACGAGGAAGGGAAAGGCCATTTTGGGGATGGCGGCGATGAGGGGGGTGCGGCGGGCGGCGTCCATGGATTCGGCGGCCATGGCGCGCTGGACGACGAGGAAGTCCGTGCACCAGTAGCCGAAGCTGAGGACGAAGCCGAGGCCCATGGCGAGGCCGATCCATTCGATGCCCATCGGGTTCTGGGACGGGTCGGCGGTGTGGCGCCAGAGCTGCGTGTAGGTGCCCGCGGCGAAGCCTTGTTTGACGGCGACGGCGTCAAGTCGGCTGACGAGGCCGGACCAGCCGCCGACGTCGGAGAGGGCGGTGAGGACGAGGGGGAGGAAGCCGGCGACGATGAGGAAAAACTGGAGCACCTCGTTGTAGATGGCCGAGGTGAGGCCGCCGAAGAAGATGTAGACGAGGACGATGAGGGCGGCGACGAGGATGGAGGCGTCGAAGTTCCAGCCGAGCAGGGCGGAGAGGAGCAGGCCGAGGGCGTAGAGCGAGACGCCGGAGGAAAAGATGGTCATCGCGGCGAAGGAGAGGGCGTTCAGGCCGCGGGTCTTTTCGTCGAACCGGAGGACGAGGTATTCGGGGACGGAGCGGGCCTTGGAGCCGTAGTAGAAGGGCATCATGAAGATGCCGACGAAGAGCATGGCGGGGACGGCGCCGACCCAGTAGAAGTGGCTGGTCATGATGCCGTACTTGGCGCCGGAGGCGGCCATGCCCATCACTTCCTGGGCGCCGAGGTTGGCGGAGAGGAAGGCTAGGCCGGCGATCCAGGCGGGGACGCCGTGGCCGGAGTGGAAGAAGTCTTCGCTGGTTTTGGTCTTTTCTTTGAGGATCCAGCCGATGCCGAGGACGAACAAGGTGTAGGTCAGCAGGATCGAATAGTCGATGGGGGAGAGAACGAGGCGGTCCATTTGTTTCTCAGATCCGGGAGAGTTCGACGGTGGCGTCGTAGACGGCGTCGTGGCCGGGGGCGAGGGTGACGATGCCGGTGTCGCGGTCCTTCCAGACCGCTTTATTGAAGGGGTCCCCGATGTTGAACTGCGGTTCGAGAACGATGAAGGGCTTGTCGGGCGGGGCGTAGCACTGGTAGGCGGTGACGGCGGGGGAGAGGGAGGAGATCTTGACGGCGTAATGGGAGGCGGGGTCGTGGATTTCGGCGGCGACGGAGCCGTTGGGGTTGCGGATGAGGTCGAAGAAGCAGTCGTCGAGGAACTGGTCGGACATGGCGCGGGGTTCGCGGAAGTCGAACTTGGAGCCGGCGGTGGGCTCGACGGCGCCGGTGGGGAAGACGTTGTCGTAGTTGTCGACGAGGGCGCGGGTGTTGGCGGGGATTTTCAGTTTGGCCTGTTTGCGGTCGCCGGAGGGGATGTTGAAGTAGGGGTGCCAGCCGATGCCGACGGGGCAGGGTTCGTTGCCGGTGTTGGTGGCGGTGACTTTGAGGATGAACGAAGTGGGGGTAAGGGAGGCGTGGTAGCGGATGCGGAGGGGGCCGGGCCAGGCGGGGCCGAATGGTTTGGCCCATTCGGCTTCGAGGACGGCGCCGGAGGCGTCGGCGACGCGGCGCGTGATCTCGGCGGGCTGGTCGAGGACGAGGCCGTGCATGGAGTGCGGCTCGGCGCCGGGGTTCTTGCCTTTCCAGTTGGCGGGGAGGCGGACGGGTTTGCCGCCGGCGGTGGTTTCGATGGTGCGGGTTTTTTCGTCGAACTTGCCGCGGATGCGGTTGGCGAAGGGGACGAGGAGGGCGCCTCCGTTTTTGAAGGACTCGTTGCCGCGGAAGTCGTTTTCGCCGCCGGTCATGAGTTTGGCGGCCTCGGTGAGGGGCGGGGCGGTGACGAGGTCGACGACGCCTTTGCCGGGGAGCCAGGCGCGGAGCTGCCAGGTGTTGAAGCCGCGGCCGGGGAGGATTTCGGCTTCGAGGAGGAGGGGGAGTTCACCGGCGGGGGCGACGTTTCGCTTGAGGATGACGGCGGGCATGCCGCCGAGGGAGACGGGGGAGTCTGTGATGGAGAAGGGGGGCGTTTCGGGGGCTTTGGAGCAGGCGGCGAGGCCGAGGGTGGAGGCGGCAAGGAAGTCGCGACGGGTCGACATAGGTAAGGGTGTATCTTATCGTGCCGGAGCGCCGGGCGGCAGCGGGGGGCTTGGGATATGGCGGGTTATGGGTGGGTTTTGGGGCCTTTGTCGGGTTCAGATTTGGGTTATCCCTAAAAAAGTGTCTTTGTTTTCAATAACTTTTGGGTTATCCCGTGAAAAATGGGGAGAGGCCCGGCTGCCGGTTCGGCAGACGGACCTCTCTACGCTCATTATACCAAACCGTCAAGGGGAAACCGGGTTGATTTGGTTGTAAGTTGTTGATTCTATGTGGCTGGTGCGGCTGTGAACGGCGCCGGTGTATTGTAACGGGATGGCGCACGAGAAGGCAGCGGCGGAGAAGCTGGATGAGCTGTACGAGTTCGACCGGGAACCGGTAAGCCGGGACCGTTTGCTGGGGTTCGGGTACTTTCTCGGCTCGTTCGCGGGGGAGCATGTGGCGGCGACCGAGTTTGTCATCGGGGCGCTGTTTGTGAGTTGGGGCGCGACGGTCTCGGATATCTTCGCGGGACTGGCGATCGGCAACCTGCTGGCGGTGCTGACCTGGACGCTGCTGTGCGCGCCGGTGGCGGTGGACACGCGGTTGACGTTGTACTGGTATCTGCGGCGGATCGGGGGGCCGGTGCTGACGCTGGTCTACAACCTGATTAACGCGGCGCTGTTCTGCGTGCTGGCGGGGTGCATGATCACGGTGTCGGCCTCGGCGGTGCGGATTCCGTTCGGGATTCCGGCGCAGGTGGGATGGTATCCGACCGACTGGCGATTCGTGGCCGTGGTGCTGGTGGTGGGCGCCGTCGTGGTGGCGCTGGCGACGTTGGGATTCAAGA
>CAYMTH010000306.1:5706-6576 GCA_964393235.1 uncultured Solibacteraceae bacterium
TTTCTGGTGTTCGTCGGCGGCGCGGTGGTGGCGGTCCCGGTGCTGACGCAGGCGGCCGGGACGGGGGATTTCTTCGAGATGTGCGCGCGGGTGGTCTGGACGGGGCGGACGCCGGACGGGAGCGAGCCGATGGGATTCTGGAAGGTCGCGGCGTTCGCGTGGATCTGCAACCTGGCGATGCACGGGGGGCTGAGCGATATGGCGATGTTCCGGTACGCGAAGAAATCGAGCTACGGGCTGGCGTCGGTGGCGGGGATGTTCCTGGGGCATTATCTGGCGTGGATCTGCGCGGGGCTGATGGGGGCGGGGGCGGCGGCGATGCTGGGGATGCCGCTGGCGAAGCTGGATCCGGGCGACGTGGCGTACGGGACGCTGGGGTGGAGCGGTGTGCTGGCGGTGATCGCGGCGGGGTGGACGACGTCGAACCCGACGCTGTACCGGGCGGGGCTCGCGCTGCAGGCGATTACGCCGAACTGGTCACGGGCGAAGGTGACGATTGTGGCGGGCGTGGTGACGACGGTAATCGCGTGCTTTCCGTTTGTGTTTACGCGGCTGTTGGATTTCGTGGGGCTGTACGGGTTGCTGCTGTGCCCGGCGGGGGCGATCGTGATTACGGAACATTGGATTTTCCCGCGGCTGGGATGGACGCGGTACTGGGCGGCGCGGCGCGGGATGCGGTTGAACGTGCCGGCCGCGGTGGCGTGGGGCGCGGCGGTGGTGCTGGCGCTGGGGTTGGAACGGACGGGGACGCTGCACCTGTTTTATTTGTTTGTTCCGGTGTATGTGACGACGATGGTTTTGTATCTGGCGCTGGCGGGGACGATGGGCGCGCGGGAGGCGGGCGGGGAACTGGTGAGCGAAGACGTGGTG
>CAYMTH010000307.1:0-5566 GCA_964393235.1 uncultured Solibacteraceae bacterium
CTGGATGACGACGTGCGGGCGCGGGTAGGCCACCCAGCGCGATTTGCCCTCGGAATCGGGGTTGGGATAGACGTTGTTGATCTGCGCGATGGCGTAGATGGGGAAGTGGCGGAGTTTGCCCGGGACGTCGTTGAGGATGAACGACGACCAGCGGATGTCGCAGGCGCGGCCGCGGGAATCGAAGGGGCCGTTGATGGGGCGGCTGCCTTCGCTGACCAGCGGGTGGTTCTGCGAGTTGTGCGGGCCGGCGGCAAACTCCCAGACGGTGTCGGTGACTTTAACGGCCCAGGAGTTGTGCAGGTCGCCGGTCATGACGATGACGGGGCGCTTGAGCGAATCCCAGAACTGGATGAGTTCTTCGCGCTCCCAGGTGAAGGCGGTCCAGGCGTCGTCCTTGCCCTTGATGGGGTCCTTGGAGCCGGGCGAGCCGATGTGGGGAATCATGAGGTTCACGCTGGAGGCGATGAAGAAGAAGTCGGCGTCGCTCGCGGCCATGGACTCCTTGAGCCAGTCGTGCTGCTTCTTGCCGAGCATGTAGAGGCCGGGGCGGGCGGGGTTGGCCATGTCGTGCATGTCGCGCAGGCCGCGCGTGTCGAGCAGGTAGACCTCGGCGTTGCCGCAGCGGAACTTCGAGTAGTTCTGGCGTCCGATCGAGTAGACGCAGGCGCCGCCGGCCGGGGGCGCCGGGGTGAGTTTCAGGCGGTTCTTGTCGAGCACGCTGACGATCGAATAGACGCCGGCGTTGGGGTTGCCGGGGCCGGCCACGTCCTTCTGCCCGGGCACGAGGCCGGCCAGCTGCCCGCCCCAGTGGATGTGCAGGTTGGTGATCTCCTCGCGGTTCATGGCGGTGAAGTTGGCCTTCGCGTCGGTGAGAACGTCGCCGGAGACGGTGGCCTCGCCGAACAGCATGCCCTGCTTCGTCGCCAGCGGCGTGGAGCCGGCGATGTAGTCGTACCAGGCGTGCAGCGAGATGTCGCGGAAGACGGCTTCGCGGGACTTCACGCCGGCCGAGCCGGTGCCGTAGACGTCGTTGAGGATCTCGTGGTCGTCGGTGGTGAAATAGCCGGGCACGTTGCGGTGCCATTCGGCGAGCGGCTTGCCGCGTTCGAGGTAGAGCTTGTAGTTCTCCCAGACGCCGGTGATGGAGGGGGCGAGTTGGACGATGCGGGGCGTTTCGGCGCCGGTGATGCCGACCTGCTGGCGCCATTCGCCGGCCGGGTATTCGCGCTTCTCCTCGTAGAGCCAGTCGCCGTTCATGATGCTGAAGAGGACCTTGGGCGCGTGCTGGCGGTTCATCACCTTGTAGGCCGGCAGGTCGACGTCGGTCTTCTGATTGGCGCAGGAGCCGAAGGCGAAGGAGAAGTTGAAGAGGCCTTTGGGGTTGGTGACGGTGTGCTTGAAATCGTCGGCGGAGGGGTGGGTTTTGAAAGTGCCGCGGGGGCCGCCGCCGTCGAGCTGATAGTGATAGCGGGTGTTGGACTTGAGGCCGGTGAGGCGGATCCAGGCGGTGTTGTCGTGTTCGGGCGTGGTGGCGACGGCGGGGGAGAGGAGTTCGAGCGCGTCGGGGCTGACGCCGTAACGGACGCGGAGCGCGCCGGTCTTTTCGGTGCGGCCCCAGACCCATACCTCGTTGGGGCCGACGTGGCCGAGCAGCGGTCCGTGCGTGACGAGGGATCCGGAGGGGGACTGCGCCGCCAGCGGGGCGGCCAGCAGGGCGAGGTCTCTGCGGCTGACTTTCATCGCAGCTATTACAACAGCCGCGACGCGTCCTTGGCAAAGTAGGTGAGGATGATCTGCGCGCCGGCGCGTTTGATCGAGATGAGCGATTCCATCATGGCGCGCTCGAGGTCGATCCAGCCGTTGCGGGCGGCGGCGTGGATCATCGAGAACTCGCCACTGACCTGGTAGGCGGCGATGGGCACGTCGAAGTTGTCGTAGGCGGCCTTGATGATGTCGAGGTAGGGGCCGGCGGGCTTGACCATCAGCATGTCGGCGCCTTCCTCGATGTCGAGCGCCATTTCCTTGATCGCCTCGCGGGCGTTGGCCGGGTCCATCTGGTAGCTGTGGGAGAAGCCGGCGTCGTCGAGGGCGGCGCGGATGGCGCCGACGCGGCCGTCCATCATGTCGCTGGGGGCGACGATGTCGGCCCCGGCGCGGGCGTGGCTGACGGCGGCCTGGGCCAGCCAGTTGAGCGTGATGTCGTTGTCGACGTCGTCGTCGATGATCTTGCCGCAGTGGCCGTGGCTGGTGTACTCGCAGTTGCAGACGTCGGTAACGACGAGCAGGCCGGGGACTTCCTGCTTGAGCGCGGCGACGGCCTTCTGCACGATGCCTTCGTCGTCATAGGCGCCGGTGGCGTCCTCGTCCTTGTGCTTCGGAATGCCGAAGAGGATGACACCGCCGACACCGAGCGATTTGGCCTCGCGGGCCTCCTCGATCAGTTTGTCGATCGACAGCTGCGCGTTGCCGGGCATCGACTTGATCTCTTTGCGAATGCCTTCGCCTTCGACGACAAACAGCGGGAGGATGAAGTTCGCGGGCTGGAGGTGGGTTTCGCGGACGAGGTCGCGCATCGCGGCGCCGCGACGGAGCCGGCGCGGGCGGTCAATCGGAAAGGCCATGGCCTCATTCTATCCCGGCGAAAAAGATTTGACGGCATTTCCGGGCGGTTTGCGCTTGAAGGGATATACGGGTTTACACCCACTCTATCCCCCAACGATACTCTTAGGTCTCGCGCCGGACCGGCCTCACAGCCGGTTCGCGCGGCTATATCACTTGCAGGGCCCCGTGCAGACAGACTCCGATATCTTCTGCGCCGGGCCCAGCGCATTCGGATTGTCGACCGGCGGCCGGCGGATGGAGAGCGTCTCGACCGTGCCCGAGGCGGTTTTGGCCTTTTCGATGATCTGCTGTTCGCGGAGCACGGGGCGGTTGTCGACCGGGCGGCCGGGCGCGTTGATGCCGTAGATATTCACCTGCTTTGTCTCCGAGCCGTCGGCGCGGCGGGCGGTTTCGGTGACGGTCTGCGCGGTGAGGACCAGATCGCGGCGGTCGCCGGTGATGTAGGTCGACGCGTTCTCGACGGTGACGCCGTCGCGCTTTTCGGTCTCCTTAACTTCGCGGACGGCGGTGTAGAAGCTGCCGTTGGCGTCGCGGCGGTAGACGAGCGTGTCCTGGCTGGTCTTCTCGCCCGCCTTCGAGACGGTGGTCTGCTGGCGTTCGGTGGTCTCGAGGCTGCCATTGATGGTGGGCCGGGCGATCTGCAACTCGGTGACGGTCTGCGCGCCGGATGTGCGTTCGACGGCCTGGCGGCGCTCGGCGAGCGAGAAGCTCCCGTTGATGTTGCCGTTGAAGACCTGCGTCTCGATCGACTTCGAGCCGTCGGACTCCTTGCGCTCGACGATGCGGATTTTCTGCGGCGGCTGCGGGTTGCCGTTGGCGTCAAAGGGCCGGATGACGCGTTCCACCTCGCGGCCGGTGGAGTCCTCGCGGAGAACCTTCTCCTCGACCTTTTCGAGCGGAGCCACGCGGCCGTTCAGGTTCCGCACGCGCTGCTCGCCGTTCACCTGCTGCGAGGCCAGCACACGCCGGCCGTTGGCGTCGTAGGTGTAAACCTCGGTGGCCGACTGGCCGAAGGCCGCCATCGCCGTCAAAATCAGAACCCAGTACCACATACCCCGATGCTAAGGTGACTGGGGCAAGCGAACAATCCAGCGAAGGCCTTAGAACGAGGTCCCTATAATAGTAGAGCGATGAAGTCTTTCTATATCGAAACCTTCGGCTGCCAGATGAACGTCCACGACTCGGAAAAAGTCATCGGCACCCTCATGGAACGTGGCTACAACCAGGTCGAGAAGGCGGAGAACGCCGATCTCGTCCTCTTCAACACCTGCTCCATCCGCGATAAGGCTGAACAGAAGGTCTTCAACCGGCTGATGCACCACAAGAAGGGCAAGCAGGTGGTGGGGCTGCTCGGGTGCGTGGCGCAGCAGGAGGGGGAGAATGTTTTTGAGCGGGCGCCGCATGTGAACCTGGTGGTCGGGTCGGCGAGCTACACGAAGCTGCCGGAGTTGCTGGTGCGGATCGAGCAGGGCGACCGGCGCGTGACGGGGCTGTCGCTCGACACCGACGAGACGTTCGACACGCCGTTGACGCGGCGGGACAACCCGTTCCGGGCGTTTCTGACGATCATCGAGGGCTGCGACAAGTCGTGCGCCTATTGCGTGGTGCCGTACACGCGCGGGCCGGAGCGGTCGCGCACGCTGGTCTCGGTGCTCGACGAGGTGAAGCGGCTGGCCGACGCGGGGTACACCGAGATCACGCTGCTCGGGCAGAACGTGAACTCCTACCGCGACCCGTCGAACACGCAGACCGACTTCGCGGCGCTGCTGGCGGCGGTGGGGCAGGTGCCGGGTATCCGGCGCGTGCGGTTCACGACGTCGCACCCGCGGGACTTCACGAAGTCGATCATCGACGCGATCGACGCGATTCCGACGTTGTGCAACCACGTGCATCTGCCGGTGCAGTCGGGGTCGAACCGGATCCTCGAAGCGATGCAGCGGCAGTACACGATCGAGCAGTACATGCAGCGGATCGAGTGGATGAAGACGGCGCGGCGGAAGTTCGCCATCACCACCGATCTGATCGTCGGCTTCCCGGGCGAGACGGAGGCCGATTTCCAGGCGACGCTCGACCTGATGGACGCCGTCGAATACGACGGGATCTTCAGCTTCAAGTACTCACCGCGGCCGAACACGCCGGCCATCCACCTCGAGGACGCGATCAGCGAGGAGGAGAAGGGCCGGCGGTTGATGCACCTGGTGGAGCATCAGCGCACGATTCTGATCCGCAACAACGCCTCCTACGTCGGTTCGGTGGAGGAGGTGCACGTCGAACATTTCAACATCGCCACCGGCCAGTGGGTCGGCAAGTCGATGCAGCACAAGACCGTCAACTTCACGCACCCCGATGGCCCGGCGGCGCGGCTGGAAGGCACCTATCTCGATGTCCTGGTCACGCGTTCGGGCGTTGCGTCCCTCGTCGGCGAGGCGCTTCTGGAGCCTGTCGCCGTTTGATTAATGCTGTAATGGAAAAGAGGAGCGGTCAATGGAAGTGGAAATGAAGATCCGCGGCCTGATGATGGATCCGGTGACCCAAACGCCGATCGTAATTCTGAAGGACGTCAGCGGCGGCACGATCCTGCCCATATGGGTAGGCATGTACGAGGCGAACGCGATCGCTCTCGAAATCGAAAAGGTTTCGACTCCGCGTCCGATGACGCACGACCTGTTGAAGACGCTGATCGCCGGCCTGCAGGCCGGTGTGCGCAAGGTGGTGGTGAGCGAACTGCGCGACGACACGTTCTACGCGCACATCTGGCTGGAAAAAGACGGCGAGCTGATTTCGATCGACTCGCGCCCGTCCGACGCGCTGGCGCTGGCGCTCCGGATGGACTGTCCGATCTATGTCGAAGAGCAGGTGATCCGCACCTCGAAGGCGACGAGCTCGGTGTCGGACAACCGCGCTTCCGCCGCGCGCTCGCGCGCTCTCGCGAAGGCGCGCGCCG
>CAYMTH010000307.1:5576-6571 GCA_964393235.1 uncultured Solibacteraceae bacterium
AATTGAAGAAGTGGCTGGAGAGCCTCAACGACGAGGACCTCGGCCGGTACAAGATGTGATGGACGCCGCACTGCTGGCCAAACTGGAACGGGTGCTGGCCGCCCGCATCGAACTGGTGCCCGACCTCAAAATCACCACGCACTACGTCTTCGCCCGCGACGGGTACGCGGCGTTGGTCGAAAAGCGCGACGGCGCGTTCGGCAACATCGGTACGCCTGGCCTGGTGACCGAGAGCGGCTGGGCGGCTCTCGTGTGGCGCGGGGAGACGGCGGTGTTCGTCGGGCGCGGCTTCGAACTCGAGGCGACGGCCGAGCATGTGGAAGCCATCCGCGCCTTTGATCGCGATCTGAACGAAGCGCTGCGCTAACGCTTCCGCAAAACAAAAAGGGCGAGGCCGAAGCCTCGCCCTTTTCCTTTTCCCGTTGCCGGGAGGTTACTTCTTCTTCCGGACGACGCCCTTCGGCGCGGCCTTCTTGGCGGCCACCGGCTTGCCGGTCCAGCCCGTGATCTTTTCCTTCTCGACTTCGACGAGCAGGTTGAACGGATCGGCCGTAAACGCCTTGCCGACGCCTTCAAACTCGAGCTCCGTGCCCGGTTCCACCGAACCCGGCAGGAAGCCCTTGTCGGCGATTTCGAGCGTGATTTCCGGCGCCGAGGCGTCCGAGATGCCCACCACGATCTTCTTGGGGTTGACGGCCGGATCCATCGAAACGACCTTGCCCTTGAACTTCGGCAGCGCGGCGTCCTTGATCTGTTCGACGTAGGCAGCCGAGCCGGGGCCCTGCAGTTCCTGCTTCATCTGGACCCACATGGCGAGCTGCGGATTGGTCTTCTTCAGCTCTTCGAGGCCTTCCATGTCTTCCTGCTGCTTGGTCTTGATGGCGAAGTCGGCGGGCGGGAAGACTTCGGCGGCGGCCTTGGCCTTCAGTTCGTCCATGCCCTTCTTGTCGCCGCGATACTGCGGATAGACGCGGCCGAAGTAGTCGCAGACCTGC
>CAYMTH010000308.1:0-5595 GCA_964393235.1 uncultured Solibacteraceae bacterium
TTCGATCCAATTCGAATCAGTTTATCGGATAGGGAGGCGGAGTCAAGCAGCGGCTACTTCGTGACGGACACCTTGCCGTCCTTGATGGTGAGACTCTGGGAACCGGCGGCGGTGGCCGAGGAACCGGTCTTTTTGACGGTGACGGTGCAGGGTCCATGGCCGAGATCGCGCGTGGAGGAGGCGCCGATGGAGGTCTGGGCGGAGGAAGAGCATTTCACAACGAGGTCGTGGGAGTTGGAGTCGCGATTGACGAGCTTTACGGCGAAAGCGGCGGGGGCGGCGAGGGCGAGGAAAACGAGAACGGACGCGGTCTTCATAGGATACGAGTTTACGCGCGTTACCGGCGGGGATCAATTCGGGTTTCTCCTTAGCGCCCGGATGTCGCGGCCCTTCTGGAAGAGAGTGAGGGCGACGGCGGCGTGCGGTCGATGGTTGGCGTCTATGCCGGAGCCGGCCATGCCGAGTTTGTGGGGCTGGGTATCTTCCACTCGAAACTGGCGTGGCCGCAGGTTCTTTCGGAAGGAAAGAGATTCGCGTCGGACAATCCGCGGTCAAGTATTGATCACAGTTCCTGGCCGCAGTGCGGGCAACGCGCGGGGCGGCCGCGGGTGAGTTCGCTCGAGACGATGCCGGTGGGGACGGCGATGATGGCGAAGCCGGTGAGCATGACGATGGACGCCATGACCTTGCCGGCGGGGGTGACGGGGGAGATATCGCCGTAGCCGACGGTGGTGAGGGTGACGATGGCCCAGTAGATGGATTGGGGGATGGAATCGAACTTGGAGCCGGGCCCGTGTTCGAGCACGTACATGATGGTCCCTTCGACGCAGACGAGGGAGATGACGAAGACGAAGAAGACGGCGATCTTGCGGCGGCTGGCCTGCAGGGCGGTGAGCAGGACGGCGGCCTCGTCGACGTGGCCGGCGAGTTGGAGGACGCGGAACATGCGGAGGAGGCGCATGACGCGGAGGGCCATGAGGTAGTGGGCGTCGGGGAGGACGAGGTCGAGCCAGGAGGGGAGGATGGCGGCGAGGTCGATGAGGCCGAAGAAGCTGGTGGCGTAGCGCCAGGGGCGGCGGGTGACGGCGAGGCGGGTCAGGTATTCGACGGTGAAGATGCCGGTGAAGATCCATTCGAGGAGGACGAGTTGCGGGCCGTATTCGGCGCGGTAGGAGTTGACGCTTTCGATGGCGACGGTGAGGACGTTGGCGGTGATGAGCCAGAGGAGGACCTGATCGAAACGGCGGCCGGCGGGGGTGTCGGAGAGAAAGATGACGCGCCAGATCTGTTCGCGTTTCGAGGGCATAGGGTTACCGGAACGTAACGAAGTGCGTGGTCATGAAGAGATAGTGGAGCGTGCCGGGGCCGGGCTTGGCGGCGATCAGCACGGGGGCGTTGAAGAGGGCCGGGGCGGCCGAGAAGGCAGCGACGCGGATGGCGCCGGCGCCGGGTTCGAGGGCGCGCAGGATGGCCGGGGGGATGGTGAGCGAGGTGGCGCCGGGAGCGGCGGCGCAGAGATAGGTGGTGACGTCGGGGCCGGCGCCGGAGGCGGCCTGGGAGAAGACGATGTCGCGCGGGCCGGCGCCGGTGAAGGTGAGGGTGAGCGGGAGGCCGCGGTTCACTTCCTGGACGGCGAGGCGGTTGGTCCAGACGAGGTTGGGCGGCATGTCGAGGGTGACCTGGAAGGGGCCGATATCACGGCCGCCGGCGGCGGAGAGGATCTGCGGGCCGAGGGTGAATCGGCGGCCCTGGAGGCCGGTAAGATGCTCGCCGGTGTCGTCGCGGAAGGCGGAGAAGAGCTGGTAGTAGTAGTCGTCGTCACCGGTGAGGGGCACGGCGGGGAGCATGGCGCCGGTGACGTTGACGCGGCCGGCGTCGTAGGAGTCGTCCGCGCCGGCATCGAGGAAGAGCGGGCTGCCCATGCCGGCGCCGAGGGCGGTGGGCGTTCCGCGGAACGCGACGCACTGGCCGGGGAAGACGGAGGCGGGCGTGAGCATGGAGGCATCGTTGGCGGAGAGGTGGTTGAAGTAGCCGATGGCGGCGTGGATCTGGACGAGCGGGATGTCGCGGTAGGGTTCGGAGTAGACCATGAAGTGGAAGCGGCCGGCGAGGCGGGTTTCGCCCTGATCGAAGGCTTCGAGTTCGGCTGGGGACCAGACGGGATGGACGCAGGCGGCGGCGCCGGGCGGGGCGATGGCGAGGGTGACGGGATTGGAGGGAACGCCGTTGACGGTCACCTCGATGGCGACGTTGCAGCCGGTGGGAACGTTGAGGGGGAGGGTGATATTGATGAGGTCGATGCCGGGGTTGGCTGGGGCGCGGCCGGCGTAGAGGACCGGGGCGGCGATGCCGCCGATCGAGACGCGGACATCGACAGTGCGACGGAGGTCGAGGATGCCGGTGGGGAGGTTGTCAGGGGCGGAGATGGGGCCTAGGCCGGTGCCCCAGAGGAGGATGGTCTGGCCGGGCTGGGCGGGGGACTTGGTGACGCCGTCCTTGAGGAGTCCGGTGGAGAACATGACGCGGTCGAGGCGGGTGGGGGAAGACTGCGCCGATTGCGCGACGGCGAGGCCGTAGCCATCGTTGTTATTGGCGAGGAGGCGGAACTTGCGGGGAACGACGATGGCGGTGCCGCTGGTGTTGGTGGTAGCGCCGATGGTGATGGTCTGGCGGTAGCGGCCGGGCGGCGTGTCGGACGGGAGGATAGCGGTGATCTGGGGCGAGCCGGGTTCGTGATAGGTGTTGAAGATATAGGGCCGGACCGGCGGCGCGTTCGGCTTGTCGATTGATGTCAGGGTTAGCGAAACCCCACTGAAGGAGGTGGGCAACGGATAGGGGGCGGTGCGGAGGCCGAGGGGTACGGAGAAGCTGCCGCGGATAATGAACATCGAACCGGGGGCGATTCCGCGTTGATTGGTGGCGGCGTCGCGGGCGTCGTCGAGAAATATGAACTGAGGAATTTGAGCCGCGGCGGGGATAAGGAAGAGCAGCGCGGCGCGGAGAATGGACGACATAGCGCACCTCCGGTGGACTGTGCCGGCCCCAGTGTAACGCCGCGCGGGCAGGGCGGGACCTCGGGAAATCGCGAGGTATCAGGCAGAACAATTGCGCGTAGAGTGGGGGCAGAGAGGTGCTTATGTTGCGGCAGATTGTAGCGGTAGGCCTGATGTTGGCGTTGGCGCTGGCGCTGCCGGCGCAGGAGGTGCCGAAGGCGACGCCGAAGGAGAAGATTCTCTCGATCCCGACGGGGACAGTGGTGGTGGTGAAGACGATCGGGAAGGAGACGCTGCGCGGCCGGCTCGGCGAGGCGACGGATGCGGGCTTTGCGGTACAGGTGGTGCGGCAGGGGAAGGTGGAGACGGTGCAGGTCCCATTTACCGACTTGAAATCAGTTCGAGTCACCCAGAAGGCGGCATCCGATGGCGGGCCCTGGAATGCGGTGGCATGGGCCGTGGTAGGTGGGGTCGGAGCGCTCGCGTTGCTTTGGGGGATCATTTACTCGACCTACTGATCCGTTCGCGGCGGAGATTGTCAGGGTTTTGTCAGGGCCTGCCGGGCCTCGAGGGTCCACGGGTGATTGGGCGGGAGGAGCTCCTCGAAGATGGCGAGGGCCTCGCGGTAGAGGCGGCGGGCCTCGGGTTCGGCGCCGCCTTTGGCGCGGAGGAGATCGGCGAGGTTGGAGGCGGCCAGACCGGTCCGGACGTGGCGGGGACCGAGCGTCTTGCGCATGGTGGAATAGGCCTGGCGCTGGAGCGGTTCGGCCTCGGCGAGGCGGTTGGCGGCGGTGAGCAGAGAGGCGAGGTTGTTCTGCGTGATGGCGGTTTCCGGGTGATTAGGGCCGGGGTTCTTGGTCTGCTCGGCGATGGCCATGCGGTAGAGGGCCTCGGCCTCCTTGAGCTTGCCGGCGCCGTGGAGGGCCTGGGCGTAATCGTTGCGGCGGACGGGGGTGGGTTCGGTGTCGAGCGCGCGGCGGTAGTAGTCGAGGGCCTTGGCGGGGTCGGAGGCGCGTTCGGCGAGACGGGTGAGGCAGCGGGCGAGGGCCTGGCAGGATTGGAAGAGCTGGTCGGCCTGCTCGAGGCGGCCCTGGGCGGCGACGGCCTCGGCGAGATAGGCGGTCACTTCGTCGGTGGCGGGGGCCTGGCGGAGCTCGATTTCAGCGCGGGCGGGGTCGTTGTGGCGGAGCCAGAACAAGCCGAGGTCCTGGTGAGCCTGCTGCGCCTCCTTCGAACCCGGGGCGAGGCGGGCGATGCGCTCTTCGTGGAGTTTGGCGAAGGCTTCTGGGCCGGTGAGTTGGAGAAAGAGCGCGAGGAGGAGCGTCATTCGAGCCCCTCGCGGACTTCGCCGGTGAGGCTTTCGAGGAACGCCTTGAGCGCCTGCTTTTCGGCGGGCGTGAGCTTCAGCGGGCGGATCTCGGGGTCGGGGGCGTCGCCTTTGTCGTAATGATCGATGACGTCGTCGAGCGTGGCGGCGGAGCCGTCGTGGAAGTAGGGAGCGGCCTGGGCGATCTGGCGAAGGGAGGGGGTCTTGAAGGCCTTGTCGCGATCGATTTTGCCGGCGCTGGTCTGGTGCTTTTCCTCGTCGGTGAGATTCGGTCCGAGGTGGCAGGAGATGCAGCCGGCCTTACCGCGGAAGAGAGCGAGGCCCTGTTTTTGCTGGGGTGTGAGCGCGGCGCCGTCGCCGTTCAGGTAGCGGTCGTAGGGAGAGTTACCGGCCAGGATAGTGCGGACATAAGAGGCGAGGGCGCGGCGCAATCGGGCTTCGTCGATGCCCTGGTATTCGGGGATCGATTGCAGTTTGGCGAGAGCTTCGTTGAGCGGGAGGGCCATCTCGATCGGGTTGGCGATGGGCTGCACGACCTGATCTTCGAGCGACGGCGAGCGGCCGTCCCAGAAGAAGGCGCGGCCCCAGGCGCGGTTGAGGATGCGCGGCGAGCGGCGGGTGCCCTGCTGGCGGTTGACGCCGATGGCGGTGGGGTTGCGATCGGTAAAGGCGAGGGCGGGATCGTGGCAGGTGGCGCAGGCGATGGTGTTGTCTTTGGAGAGGCGCTTGTCGAAAAAGAGGCGGCGGCCGAGGCGGACGGTGTCGTCGCGGAGAGGGTTATCGGGCGGCGTCGGGATATGCGCGTCGAGCCCGAGCGGGATTTTGATGGCGAGGAGCAGCAGGGGGAGGGGCATGGGTCCCTCCGGCCATGCTAGCGGAGATGCGGTGGTGGAGCAAGGATTTGGAGGAACGGCTATTGAGGAGCCAGACAGAGGGTCTTGTCATCAGAAGCCAGGAAGCTCAATGCCCGGCCCCAGCGCCAATCCTGGCGCCGACAGTGAGACCGGTGGCACCCAGCGGGGTGTGTCGTCCCGGATACTCGCGGCGGATGCGCGGAACTTTCGTGCGATCCACGGCTTCCTCATCCGAGCGTGCACGGACGCCCACGGAATCCGGCGTGGTGGAAACCAGCGTGACGTCCCGGGTTTTTCCATCCTTCGTCGTCAGTTCAATTAAACTCCCGAGGGCAAAGCGTCGGACTGAGTCCCACGGGGCGGCGGCGGTCAAGGCCCCGCGGACAACCAATAAGACTATGGTTCGCAGAGCCGGATTCTG
>CAYMTH010000308.1:5605-6560 GCA_964393235.1 uncultured Solibacteraceae bacterium
GGCGGGCTATGCGCCGACGGCCGCGCGCAGGGCCGCGATGACGCCGTCCATCGTGTGCTCGGCCGCTTCGAGCGTCACTTCGACATCGTGCGCGCGCAGCGTCTCGCTGGTCGCCGGGCCGATCGAAATCGCCTTCGCGCCCTGCTCGAGCAGGCGGCGGCCGCCCAGCGCAAGGAAGTTCTTTACGGTGCTCGAACTGGTAAACGTCACCCAATTGACCGGCGGAAGTTGCGCCAGCTTTTCCATGCTGTCGAGCGGGACTCCGGTGCGATAGACGGGGATGACATCGACGCGGGCGCCGCGCTTGCGGAACTCGACAGGAATGACATCGCGGCCCACCGCGGCGCGCGGCAGCATGACGCGAGCCCCGGCGAGACTCTCGTTTGCAAACGCCTTCACGACGCCTTCCGCGATCGCCTGTTCGGCGACAATATCGGGCACGATGCCGCGCGAGTGCAGCGCGGCGGCCGTCTTGACGCCGATGGCGCCGATGCGGGCGCGGATGGCGCGGGCGTCGCGGCCGGAGTCGAAGAGCGCGTCGAAGAACTTGGCGACCGCGTTGGTGGAGGTGAACAGAATCCAGTCGTAGAGCTTCAGATTCGCGAGGGCATCGCGGAGCGGCACATCGTCTTCGGGCGGCTGAATTTCGATGACCGGCACGTCGAGCACGTAGGCGCCGAGATGGCGGAGTTCGCGATTGGCTTCCTCGCCCTGGCCCTCGGCGCGGGTGACGAGCACGGTCTGCCCGAACAGCGGCTGTTTTTCGAACCAGTCGATCTTGCCGCGCAGCGCGGCGACCTCGCCAACGACGATCGTCGCGGGCGGGCGCAGATGCGCCTCTTCGACGACGCGCGGCAGATCGCCGAGCGAGGTGAAGATGGTGTGCTGACGAGGGGTGGTGGCCCGCTGCACGACGACGGCCGGCGTATCGGGCCGGCGGCCGGCGGCGATGAGG
>CAYMTH010000309.1:0-3696 GCA_964393235.1 uncultured Solibacteraceae bacterium
ACCGTCCAGCATCGCTCCACGAATACGGAACTTGGCATAGGTGGCAAACTTCACATTGCGATTGTCACTGTAGCGCGAGACGGCGTGCAGAAGTCCGACCTGCCCCCACTGAACAAGATCCTCAAATTCCACTGAAGCGGGAAGCGACTTGGAGAGGTGCGCGGCGATTGCCCTCACCAGCGGCTGGAACTCTTCCAGAACGGCATCCGGAGAGGCAGGAAATGGGGAGGGAGGAGGGGTGGGGAGTACTGGGCTCTGTAGTACCATGGCTAGGTCCACCTCCAGATTAGGCATTTCGCCCAAACCGGCCAACAGGTGTTCCACTGAAGTGTTGAGAGAAGAACCCTACGCCTCGGCTAGCCCATCGGTACTGTAGAGATTTTTTAACAACAAGTGGGTGTAACCTCGTACGTCTCGGGTAAACCCTAGACGTTAAGATAGACGAAAGTGAGGTCTCCAAATTAGAGAGGCCAGCCGGAAGTCGCCCAATGGAGGATCGTCAATGAGGGGAAATGTTGATTTAACGACGGTACTGGTAACCGCCCAACGCCTGGTTCTCCGGCAGATTGCATCGGGTAGCGACTTCCGGGAGACACTGCGGTTGATCGCCCGATCTGCGGAACAGGTTTGTCCTCCGATGCAGGCGAGCATCCTCTACTATGACGCCGAGCAGGGTGCCCTTCGAGCAGGTGGAAGCGGGAAGCTCCCGGACGAGTTCGTTAAGGCGGTGGATGGTTTGGTGCCAGGTCCCGCGATGGGAAGTTGTGGGACCGCGGCATTCCGGAAAAGGCGCGTAATCACGTCTTCGGTAGCGAACGATCCTTTGTGGGCCAACTTTCGGGAATTCGCCGAATCGCACAAAATACGGTCGGCGTGGTCAACGCCGTTGTTGAGTCGGCGGAACGGGATGCTGCTGGGTGTGTTCGGGATGTACTACCCGACAGAAGGCTCTCCGTCCGTGAGCGACCTGCAAATCGCCGATCATTTCTCTGAATTGGCAACCGTTGCCTTGGAGCGGGTGCTGCATGAAGAGGAGTTGAAGCGATTGTCCCGGCAGGATCCGTTAACCGGTGTCCTCAATCGTCGGACAATCCTGCAAGTGATGAAACAGTTGATTGCCGAGACCGCGCAAAACGGAACCGCTGTATCGGTTGCGGCGGTAGATATTGATCATTTCCAGCACTTCAATCAGGTTCTGGGACACCAGGCCGGAGACGAGATCCTTACCGCCTTGGCAAATCGCGTCAGTGGCCTCATGCCGGTAGGGTGCCACTTGGGTCGTCTTTCCGGCGACCGATTCATCCTCGTTGCGAAGGCGCCCGTTGAAACGATGGACGAGCTGGCGCACAGAGTGATTGCGACGTGCCGAAATCCTCTTCCGGTTGAGGCGAACGGGATTTCGGTCTCCGTATCCATAGCGATCGACACCGTTGGGGGTGCTGGCGGTGCAGGATCCGTGGAGACTCTGCTGGAAGAGTTGGCTCACTCTCTGAAGCGCCGGTCGGTAGTGGGCAGGAATATTGTGATTCCGGTGACAGCAGCCGACCGGACCAAGGTTCAGGATCTGCAGTTGTTGCGTACGACCCTGAATGAGGCTCTGGTGAAGAAACGGTTCGAGCCACACTTTCAGCCGATTTTCGATCTGGAGACGGGTACGTGTGTCGGGCTGGAGGCGATGATTCGGTTTCCGGACGCGGTCGGAGTGCCCATCCACGAGGCGTTAGAACTCGCGGCGGCGAGTCCAATGTTGGGTCAAATCGGCTTTGGGATGTTCGAGCGTGTATGCGAAATCATCCGTTCACGGCAATCCGACATCGGAGATCGCTTTGTTTCGGTGAACCTGTCGGCGGCGCAGTTGATTCAGGATGACATTGCCTTCCGCATGAGTCAGATCGTCGCCCGGGCTATGTTGGCGCCACACCAGTTTCTGCTTGAAATCGATGACGCCAATCTGGATCCGACCGCCGAGCCCGTCTTCGGCAACCTTCGCAACCTGCGAGACGATGGGTTCCGGCTGGCATTGGACGGATTGGAGAACGGCAACTCGTCTCTGCGCAGCCTCTTTTGTGGCCACTTCGAAATGGTAAAGATGCGCAGTCTCCAGGCGGTGTCGGCAGGCAAGCCGAACGGCTCCATCGAGTCGGTACGACGGTCGATCTTCTCAACGGTCCGGTCGCTTGCGGCGTCGGCTACCGTTGCAGTCTGCGGAAAAAACATCGAAACCGAGCAGGATCTGGAGTTGGCGAAGTCAGCTGGTTTCCGTTATGGGCAAGGATTCTACTGGGCGAAGCCACAACCGCTGGAGGAGTTGCTTGTATGGCTGAACAGCCGTGTAGTCGAAAAAACAGAGGTGTGCTAGTCTTTCGGATATATGACCGATAACCGCCGTCGAGAGCCCCGAAACCTTTGCGCCAGTTTGGCGAGGTTGTACTGGCAGGGTACAGACGGTTCGGAACGGCAATGTGATGCGAACGTCTTGGACGTTTCCGCGCGAGGCATTGGCCTGCAAGCGGATGATTGGATCGAATCAGGCGTTTGGATGCGCGTAGATTGGCGTGGACATTGCTTTACCGGCAGGGTTCGCCACACGCACGAATCGGAAATCGGGCCGGTGATCGGCGTTGAGTTCGACGAAGACTGCCCATGGTCGGAGCTAATCCTTACTCCTGAGTTCATGATGAAGCCGGAGGCCGACTAGCTGAGTATCGGCAGCGGGTGCGTGGCCGAAATGTTTTTCTTTCCCCCGTCCGGACCGCGTTGCGATGATTGCCGTCGAATCGCTGGCATGTTCGCCCTTTACCGTGTATTCCGAACTGTTGTTCAACTGTAAGCCGTACCCGTTTCTTGCCGCTTGGGAGCGGCAGAACTTTACAAGACCTCGTTAGAATCGCCGTCGAACCGGATTCCTGATGCCGATGGCCCTGAGCCGGATTCTGGCTTCACTGTTCTCCGCGGCCGACTGAAATGGCCCGATAAGAACGAAGAATGTGGTTGGAGCAGGACCCGGCGTGACAACGACGGGAAACCCCTGTGTGCGAAACGCCTGTGCCATCGAAGTGGCTGCTCTCTTCTCAACGATAGCAACTTGTAAGTATCTGCCTTTCTCAGGTAAGACGGTAGCCGGAAAGTCCTGCGTTTCTTTTTTCGCCTTATTAACGGGCATCTGACTCCCGCCGCGACTCGATTCCGGTGCCGGATTGTGATGGCGAACCCTTGCAATCAGGTATCCGGAAGCGAATACTAGGCCGCAGAGGACTACGGTAATAAAGATTAGATTCATCCAGATCTTGCGGTTAAGTCGTACCTTGGGTTGAATTACGGATGAAGTACATGGGTCATTTTCGTTGAAAGGCTTGTCCGCAGTCATGTTAGCCTTCCTATCTTACAACCAACATTGGTCCATATATGGCGCAGCTACGCCAGATGTCCCCAGCTCAGAACCATCCGCAGATTGCATTCACCTTCCCCGAGTTCTACCGTTGTCAGTGCTGGCTCGCGCCTAACGCACTGGAGCCTTTCGTGAATCCGGACCAGTCCCAACGCCCCGAACCCCAACTGTCGCGGTTGTAACCTTTCGACGGACCTCTTTGCGAATCCAACCGTCTGTCTCGACGGAGGGACCCTGTCGCATCATGACCTTAAGATCGGTGGCTGCAGCGCGTGCCGCACGAGGCTCGGCAATACCGCCAATAGCTT
>CAYMTH010000309.1:3706-6558 GCA_964393235.1 uncultured Solibacteraceae bacterium
TACTGGTTCGGGTGTTAGACCTGGCCGTACCACTACAGCAATGACTTTGGCAATGCTGACGCCCTCCGGTAGCCCATTGAAGATAAGCCTGCATTAATCTTGTCATCCCGAATGGGCTTCTGGCAGTCGGTCTGCGATCGCCTGCGCCTCACGGCCGAAAGAATGGAGGGGAACTACTTCTCCCCTATCCCACAAATAGCCGGCGTGTCCACATGGCAGCGCTTGGAATGGGCTTCTCCTGCTGAGGTGATCTGTCCCGGCCACATGTGGGAGGACCTCGTACCTCCTGCTCGCCAATCAGGCCTTCCGCCGCCACTTGCTGGCCTGCCTCGAGCCCTCCTCAGCCGCCTGCTCCCCAAGTTCACCATCCTCCGCGACACCGTCGCGCGATCTGTTTCCCACTACCGCTACGTCCGCCGCTCCCTTAAGCACCCTTACCACTCGATCGTCGCCGATCAGTCCCTCGCCGGCTTCTGCACTGCCCTCCGCACCCGGCACATGGCCGTCAAATTCCAGGCCGGATACCTCTACGGGCCATCCGGCGCCGCTCACTCCGAACTCGCGCGCGGTATGTCCCCGGCCGACTTCTCCGCCTACCGTCTCCAACTCCGCCTCGCCCCTGCACCCTCCGGCTCATCTCCAACGGCCTCGGCTTCGGCGACCCGACCCACTTCGGCCGTCGTAACGTCGCCCCCGACAACCCCGTCCCCGACTCTCCGCCTCCGCCCGCAGCCAAGTCGAAAACGAAGAGCGTAAGTCATCTATACCAGCACTTCCCAGACCCCTAAGGCGCGATGGTGCTTCCGCCCGAGCTCTCCCGACCGGAGAAGTCCCAGGGCGGCTTCAAACGCGGCCTCGGCGCGCTCCTCAGCGGACTCCGGCCGTAAACCACTTCTTCGCCCGCGTCTGCGGCCGCGCCCATCCCCCGAACACCACCTCGGCCGGCGGTCCGTCATCGCGGTTCTGATACGCCCGCCCGTTCCGGTTGCCGCACAGATACTGCTCGTGCAGCGCCATCACCCCGTCCATATCGACGTCGATCCCGAGCCCCGGACGCTCCGGCACCCGGCACACGCCCCCGTGCTCGAGCGCCAGGTTCCGCTTCACCGTCGGGTCGTAGTCCGCCTGCCACGGCCAGTAGTGCGAATCGAACGGCCACTCGTGCACCGCCGCCGCCGCCCCCATGTGCACCGTGTGCGCGTTCGAGATCGCCAGGTGCGTGTTCGAGTGCTGCCCGAACCCCATCCCGTTCGCCGCGCACCACCGCGACAGCCGCACCGCCTCGTCGCTCCCGCCGATATAGTGGCAGTCGCCCCCGAGCGTGATCTGGATCGCGCCCTTCCGCGCCGCCTCCTCGTGCGCCTCGACGTTCGGCGCCCACATGTTCGTCGCCAGCGGCACCCCGGTCGCCCGGTGCACCTCGGCCATCGCGTCCAGCCCCGCCACCGGGTCTTCGAAGTACGGCAACTGGTCCCCGATCGCCTCCTTCAAACGCCGGATCACCCCGACCGCCGTCTGCACGTCCCACGCCGCGTTCGGGTCCGGCACCACCTGGATCCCCGGCCCCAGCGCCCGCGCCAGCGCGATCATGCACTCGAGCTCCGCCTCCGGGTCCAACACCCCGAGCTTCCACTTCACCAGCCCCACCCCCGGCATCCGCTCCGCCAGCCCGGCCTGCGCGAACCGCACCACCGCCTCGGCGTCCAGCAGCGGCCGGGCCCGCAGCGCCTCGAACTCCCCGCGCGGGGCGCGGGGCTTCCCGTAGCTGTAATCCAGCCCGGACCCGTCGGTGTCGGACAGGTAAAACAGGTACATATTGAAACGAACTTCGCTTCTTTTTCGCCTGTTTTCACCCCCTAAAACGTCGCAAAGTGGCACGTTTTTGTGCGCTGCAAGCGCCGAAATGAGCGCCATTTGGATTCCCGCGCGGGTGTGATTGGTCACACCGCGGTCGAAACTGGCGCTCCCGCGCTCGTCGGCGAGGGCGAACTCCGACGCCAGCCGGCGGCTTTCCGCCACCACCCAGTCCAACCGCCCGAGCGCCTCTTCGATGTTTACTCCGGTTAACTGCGGCAGCAGCGCGCCCATCACCCGGATCACCCCGGTGTTGCACGGGATTTCGCCGTACCCCTCGGATCCGTCGGAAAGCGTGCATTTTATGATGATTCGGGGCGTCATCGGGGCGTGCAGGCCGCTCATATTGAGCAGCGGGAAGTCGGGGACCAGGATCGGCCAGAACTCGAACTTGTCAATTTGGGTAGGCATCGGGTGCGGGAACCTTCCATTAGATCACTTGTTTGCGGTAGCGTAGGGATGTGGACAAACGGCTAGCGAAACGTCATAAACGCCAGGTGGAACGCGCCAAGGCGAAGGCGAAGGTATCGGAACCCGACCTCCGCACCCCCGAACAGATCGAAGCCGACCGGCTGGCCAGCCAGTCGAACGCCGGATTCGGCGGCGGCGGCAAGGTTGCGGCCCCGGGCGCGGCGCGCCATACGGGCGCCGGTTCGAACCCCGGCACGGTCTCGAGCCCGCGCACCGGCGGCTCGTAACCCCTTCTTGCGCACCAGTTTCCGCACCTATCACGAGGCGACCAAGCACACGCCGGTCCGCCTGCTCCGCTACGCGCGCTCGCTCGACTGGGCCAACATGCCGAACCCGTACCGGCACTACGACGGTGTGCCCGTGCTCGACCTGCCCGCCGGCGCGCCGGCGCACGGTGCCGCCGCCTGGGATGTCCTGCGCGGCCGCCTGGCCCCGCCGGCCGGGCTCGACGGCGCCGGGCTGCTCTCGCAGTTGCTGTTTCATGGCGCCGCGGTCAGTGCCGTCAAGCGCGCCGGCCCCTCGACCTA
>CAYMTH010000310.1:0-6554 GCA_964393235.1 uncultured Solibacteraceae bacterium
CATTGACGGAGATGGCGTAGGGGTAGGGGTACTCGAAGGCGTAGCGGGAGTAGATGTTGAGGGTGTGGATGATCGAGTGGGTGGAGTAGCGTTCCCAGAGCGGGTTGCCTTCCTTGGGGTAGAAGGACATGGCCATGATGGTGCGGCCGTTCTGGTTGTGGCCCTGGGCGTCCCAGGCGAATTTGCGGGAGGAGGCGAAGGCGAAGTCGCGGACGTTTTCGGCGTGGAAGATCCAAGTCTTCTTGCCGGTGGGCTTGGATTTTTCGTTGGTGGTGGCTTCGGCTTCGGTGACGATCATGACGGGCTTGGTCGCGGTTTTGGCGACGGCGAGGCGCTGGCGCTGGAGAGGCGTCAGGACCTGGTCGGGGTTCTGGAGGACACCGGTGGAGGCGACGATGTGGTCGTTGGGCGCGGTGATGCGGACCTTGTAGTCGCCGAACTCGAGCGTGAACTCGCCGGTGCCGAGGAACTGTTTGTGCTGCCAGCCGTTGACGTCGTTGTAGGCGGCCATGCGGGGGAACCACTGGGCGATTTCGTAGATCCAGTTGCCGTCCTTGGGGAAGAACTCGGCGCCGGTGCGGCCGGAGATGCGTTTGGAGTTGTTGATTTTGTAGTCCCAGTCGAGGGAGAAGACGAAGGACTTGCCGGGGGGGAGGGGCGCGGGGAGGTCGACGCGCATCATGGTGCGGTTGATGTGCTTGTGGAGTTCGCGGCCGTTGGCGTCCTTGACGGGGCCGACGCGGTAGCCGCCGGGGAAGGGGTCGTCCATGAAACGGCGGAAGGTGGGGAGGGGGAACTTTTTCCAGTCCGGGGCGGTGGCGGTGAGTTCGCTGTCGGAGTGGGGTTCCCAGATGTTCTGGTCGAGCTGGAGCCAGAGGTAGGTGAGGGAGTCCGGGGAGTTGTTGTGGTAGGTGATGGTGGCGCGGCCGAGGATGCGCTGGTTGACGTCGTCGAGTTCGACGTCGATGTCGTAATCGGCGCGCTGCTGCCAGTATTTATGGCCCGGGGCGCCGGAAGCGGCGCGGTAGTCGTTGGGCGTGGGAAGGAGTTCTTCGAGCTGGCGGAACTTGTCGATGGGGCTTTTCTTGTTCTGCGCGGCGAGGGTGAGACAGGCGCAGAGGGCAAGCGCGTACAACCGGGAGACCATGATTCAACGTATCGAAGTTGGCGGGGAACGGGCAAGGGGCCGTATCCTGGAAGGAAGCGATGCCGACAAGCGTGGAGACGGTAGAGACGAAGCCGAGCATGAGCCTCGGGATGTTCGGGATGATCCTGATCCTGGCGGCGATCGGGGCGTTTTTCGTCGCCCTGGCGGTGGCCTACGCCTTTGCGATCCAGGACCGGCCGGGGCAGCGGGACGTGCACATGAGCGTGTGGTTCTGGGTGTCGACGGCGCTGATGGTGCTGAGTTCGCTGACGCTGCAGTGGGCGCGGCGGGACCTGCGGATGGCGCGGTTCGCCCCGTACCGGATGGGGCTGTGGCTGACGTTCGGGCTGGGCGTGGGCTTTCTGGTGGCGCAGGGGCTGGGGTGCATGGACCTGTCGGCGCAGGGGGTGTATGTGGTGGGCAATCCGCGCGGGTCGATGTACTTCATGTTCTCGGGCATCCACGCGGCGCACCTGCTGGGCGGGATGGGCGGGTTGTACTGGCTGATCCGGAGAGCGGCGGGGCTGACCGACGGCGAGGAGCAGCCGCTGCGGAAGCACCGGGCGGCGGCGCGGAACACGGCCGCCTACTGGCACTTCATGGGCGTGGTGTGGGTGGGGCTGCGGGCGCTACTCGTCGCCTGGCAGTAGTTTGAGCGTGGCGAGCAGGGGGCGGTGGTCGCTGGCGACGGGCTCGTCGAGGACCTGCGCGTTGACGACCTGCCAGCGTTTGGCGGGGCGGAAGAGGATGTAGTCGAGCTGGCGTTTGGGGGCTTCGGCGGGGATGGTGGGGTAGCCGTCGCCTTTGGTGGCGGAGGCCCAGTGCTGCATGAGGGTGCCGATGACGAGGTCGTCGGGCGGGGCGTTGAGATCGCCGGCGAGGATGGCGGGGAGGCTGATGGGGAGGTTGGCCATGCCGGCGCCGGCCATGCGGTCCTCTTCACTTTTGTGGTCGAAGTGGGTGGAGAGGAAGGCGATGTCGAGCGAGCACTTGTAGGGGCGCATCTCGGTGAGCAGGAGCGAGCGGGGCTCCATGCCCTCGCTGGCGCCGATCGGGAAGACGCGGGAGCCGAGCAGAGCGCCATTGACAAGCACGGCGTTGCCGTAGCCGCCGCCCTGGAAGGCCATCGACGCGCCGAAGACGCCGCGCATGCCGGTGAGGCGTTCGAGTTCGCGGACGGTGTCGCGGCCGTTGACGCGGCGGGTGCGGACGTCGACCTCCTGAAGCGCGACGATGTCGGGCCGGGCGTCGCGGATGACGCGACCGAGGCGGGCGAAGTCGAGTTTCGCGTCGTTGCCCTCGCCGTGGTGGATGTTCCAGGTGAGCACACGTAACTCACAGGCGAGCAGCGGGGTCATTATAATGGGAAGAACGGCCAACCAGCGCATGTCTCCGCTATTGTCGTACTTTGGCGAGTGCGGCGGGAACGTGAGAAACTGTTGGTTTGTGAACACTCCGGGAGCGACAGCATGAAATTTCTACACGGCGTCATCCTTGCGTTGATGTTTTCGGTGATGATCTACGTGGTCAATAGCGACATGGCGCAGCAGGATTTCCGGTCCGCGGGCGAGCAGCCGCCTCCTTCGCTGGGCCTGGTGCAGGCGGCCTACGCGGCCGAAGAGCAGCCGGCGAAGATGGATTGGCGGATGCTGCGGGAGCTGAACTATCGCACCGGGAAGGTTTCGCCGTCGCTGAAGGCGCTCGACGGGAAGCTGGTGAAGATTCCGGGCTACATGGTCCCGCTCGAGGACGATTCGGAAGTGGTGAGCGAGTTCCTGCTGGTGCCCTACGTGGGCGCCTGCATCCACACGCCGCCGCCGCCGCCGAACCAGATCGTGCAAGTGAAGATGGTGAACCAGAAGAAGGTCAAGATGAGCTTCTGGGATCCGGTGTGGGTACACGGGAAGCTGCAGATCGCGACCGTGAAGAGCCCGTACGGCGACGTGGGCTTCCAGTTGACCGGCACGGTGATTGAACCTTACAAGGACGAATAGCCGCTATGCGAATCGTGGGCATTTTGCTTGCTGTCAGTGTGCTCGTTTCCGGCCAGACGCGCAGCCGCAAGGCGCACGAGCACGGGTCGGCGAAGGTGAACATCGCGTTTGAGTCGGCCAAGGGCGCGCCGAAGGGCGTGATCGAATTCGAGGCGCCGGCCGAAGGCGTGGTGGGCTTCGAGCACGAGGCCAAGACGGCGGCCGACAAGGCCAAGGTCACCGCCGCGCTGAACACGTTGAAGACACGGTTCGCCGAGATGGTGGTGCTGCCGGCGGTGTCGGCGTGCAAGGTCACCAACAAGTCTGCGAAGGTGGAAGCCGAACACGCGCACGACGCAAAGAAGAAGGGCGCGGCCAAGCAGGAGCAGCACTCGGAGGTTCACGCCGAGTTCGACGTCGTCTGCGCGAAGCCGCTCTCGGGCGGCGAGATCCGGTTCGGGTTCACGAAGGTTTTCCCGAAGATTCACGACGTGGACGTGGCGCTGCTCGCGGGCGAACAGCAGTTGAGCCTGGAAGTCGAGAACGATAAGGGCGTCCTGAAGATCGCAAAATGAGCGACACGGCACCCGCGATCCGGCTGACCGACGTTCGCTTCGCCTACCGCCAGGGCCCGGAGGTGTTGCGCATTCCGACGCTCGAAATCGGGGCGAGGGAGAAGGTTTTTCTATTCGGCCCGAGCGGCAGCGGGAAGACGACGCTGCTGGGGATTCTGGCCGGGGTGCTGGCGGGCTACACGGGCACGGTCGAGGTGCTGGGGCGCGACGTGGCGAAGATGTCCGGCTCGCAGCGGGACGCCTTCCGCGGCTCGCACCTGGGCTACATTTTCCAGCTGTTCAACCTGATTCCGTACCTTTCGGTGATGGAGAACATCACGCTGCCCTGCCGGCTGAGCAAGGAGCGGCGGGCGCGGCTGAAGGGCGAATCGCTCGAGCAGGCGGCGCAGGAAGCGGCCGAGCGGCTCGGCATCGGCGCGTGGCCGCGGCGCGGTCGCTGATCGGGACGCCGGAATTGATCATCGCCGACGAGCCGACCTCGTCGCTCGATCACGATCACCGCGAGAAGTTTCTGGAGTTGCTGTTTGAGTCGTGCGAGGAGGCGGGTTCGACGCTGCTCTTCGTGAGCCACGACCGTTCGCTGATGCACCTGTTCCACCGGCAGGTCTCGCTGCCGGAGATCAACAAGGCGGGGTCGTAGAGATGCTGCTGCTATCGCTCGCTTACCATTCGCTGAAGAACCGGCTGCTGACGACGATGCTGACGGTGTTTTCGATCGGGCTTTCGATCGCGCTGTTGATCGGCGTCGAGAACGTGCGCGTGGGCGCGCGGGAGAGCTTCGCGAACACGATCAGCCAGACCGACCTGATCGTCGGCGCGCGCGGCGGTTCGCTGCAACTGCTGCTCTACTCGGTCTTCCGCATCGGCCAGGCGACCAACAATATTACGTACGAAACGTACGAGCACTGGAAGAACCATCCGGCCGTGGCCTGGACGATTCCCTACTCGCTCGGCGACAGCCACCGCGGGTTCCGCGTCGTCGGCACGGACGAGAATTTCTACAAGCACTACCGGTTCCGGCGCGACCGTTCGATCACGTTCGACAGCGGCCGCATGCCGCAGGACGTCTTCGAAGTGGCGCTCGGCTCCGACGTCGCCAAGACGCTCGGCTACAAGACCGGCGACAAGATCGTGATCACGCACGGCGTGGCCTCGGCGGCCGGGCGCGGCATTCTGGACCACAAGGACAAGCCGTTCACCGTGGTCGGCGTGCTGACGAAGACGGCGACGCCGGTGGACCGCTCCGTGTACCTGCCGCTCGAGGGCATCTCCGCCGTGCACATCGACTGGGCCGACGGCGCGCCCCCGATGCCCGGCGAAGAGGTGCCGGCCGAGAAGATCACCAAGCAGACGGTGAAGGTGGACCAGATCACGTCATTCCTGCTGCGCAGCAAGTCCCGCATCGACACCCTGCGGCTGCAGCGCGAGATCTCGACCTATAGCGAAGAGCCGCTGCAGGCGATCATCCCGGGCCTGACGCTGCAGGAACTGTGGCGCACCATCGGCTACGCCGAGGACGCGCTGACGGTGGTGACGTTCTTCGTCACGATCGTCGGCCTGCTGGGCATGCTGGTGTCGCTCTATACGTCGCTCAACGAGCGGCGCCGCGAGATGGCCATCCTGCGCGCCATCGGCGCCGGCCCGCGCAAGATCATCTCGCTGCTCGTGCTCGAATCGTTCCTGCTGAGCATCGCCGGCTGCATACTCGGCGTGGCGCTGGTCTACGGGCTGAGCATCACGTTCCAGCCGATCGTGGAGCAGCACTTCGGCCTCTACGTGCCCATTCAGCCGCCGACGACGACGGGCTGGATCTACCTGGGCGCGGTGGCCGTCGCGGGCCTCGTCATCGGGTTCATCCCTGCGTGGAAGGCGTACCGGAACACGCTCTCCGACGGACTCAGCGTCCGCCTTTAATTGGTAACTCGCTTGCATTAAGTCTGAGAGCGTGTTATCAATTTAGAGAACTTGCATATGTCGCCGGATAACAGCAACACGAACGAACTCGTCTTCGACCGCTACGGGATGGCGCTGTCGATCGGGTGCGCGATTCACTGCGCCGTGCTGCCTGTGGCGATGGGTCTGCTGTCGACGGCGGGGCTGAGCTGGATCGCCGGACCGCAGTTTGAATGGGCCATTCTGGCCTGCACGTTCATCCTCGGTTCGTGGCGGCTGGTGAAGAGCTTTGTGCGGCACCGCAATCCGCAGTCGCTGTTCCTGTTCGCGGCGGGGCTGATGTTTTTCGCTTCGGCGAAGTTGGAGTGGTTCGCGTTTCCGTATAGCGAAGCGTGGTTCATGACGGCCGGCGGGTTGAGCGTGGCGACGGCGCACTTCCGCAACCTGCGGCTCTGCGCGTGCTGCGTTACGCACCAGCACTAGAGACGCCATGTCCCCGCGGCTGCCATTCCGGGATCGCTTGCGCATTCCGGTGGTCGGCGCGCCGCTGTTTCTGATTTCGCATCCGGCGCTGGTGCTGGCGCAATGCCGGGCGGGCGTCGTTGGCTCGTTTCCGTCGCTGAACGCGCGGCCGCTGGCGCAGCTCGACGAGTGGCTGGATGAACTGACGCGCGGGCTGACGGAGCGCGACGCGCCGTTCGCGGTGAACCTGATCGTGCACAAGAGCAACGGGCGGCTGGAGCAGGATCTGGAGCTGTGCGTGAAGTACCGCGTGCCGGTGGTGATCACGTCGCTGGGCGCGCGGGAGGACGTCAACCAGGCGGTGCGGGCGTACGGGGGCATCACCCTGCACGACGTGATTCACAACCGGTTTGCGCACAAGGCTATCGAGAAGGGCGCGACGGGGCTGATCGCCGTGGCCGCCGGCGCCGGCGGCCACGCGGGGACCATTTCGCCGTTCGCGCT
>CAYMTH010000311.1:0-6548 GCA_964393235.1 uncultured Solibacteraceae bacterium
TCCCGTTCGTCTGCGCCTCCAGCGCGACGTTCTTCCCGTTCTTCCAAACCACGCGAGCGCCGGTGATCCGCCCGCCGCTCATATCCTCGACCGTGACGTCTACCGTGCAGGCCGCCGCAAATAAAAGGTAAGCCAAATAGCCCATGCAGCCACCCTAGCGGCCGCATGTAAACATCCGACAAATCCATCGTGAATAAACCGTGCCAGTCGAAACTTGACACGTTCATATAATGAGAATGAAGAGGCCCTGCCGTCCCCCCGGGGAGAGCAGGGCCTGAAGTGCGTAGAATTCACGGAATAACCCAAAAGTTATTGAAAACAAAGGGTAAATTCCGGGGATAACCCAACGGAACCTAAACGCCCAGCGTTAACCGTCCCGTCGAATCCCCGAACTTCTCCGTCGCGACGCCCACCCGCTGCAGCATATCGACGAACAGGTTAGCCGCCGGCGTCTGCTCCTTCGCCCGCACGTGGAATCCACCCCGTTGCCCGCCGGCATGCCCGGCCACCACCAGCGGCAGATCGTGGTTCGAGTGCTGGTTCCCGTCGCTCAGCGCCCCGCCGTACAGAATCGTCGAGTGGTCCAGCAACGACCCATCCCCGTCCTTCGTCGCCTTCAGCCGTTCCACAAAATGCGCGAACAGTTCGACGTGGAATGCATTGATCTTCGTCACCTTCTCGATGAAGTCCGGATGCCCCCGGTGATGCGTCAGCGGATGGTGCGGATCCGGCACGCCGATCTCCGGATACGTGCGCACGCTCCCCTCCCGGCCCAGCATCATCGTCGAGACCCGCGACAGGTCCGCCTGCCATGCGATCACCTGCAAATCGAACATCAACTTCACGTATTCCGTGTAAGCGAACGGAATGCCCGACGGCTTCTCGCCCAGCGGAATCTCCGGATCGCTCTCCGCCTTCTGAATCCGCGTCTCGACTTCCCGGATCGACGTCAGATACTCGTCCATCTTCCGCTTGTCCTGCGCCCCCAGCGTCCCCGCCAGCGACCGCGTCGACTCCCGCGTCAGATCCAGAATGCTCTTCTTATACAACGCCCGCCGCGCCTTCGTCGCCGGGTCCAGGCTCGGGTCCACCGTCCCGAACAGCCGCTCGAACACCGACCGCGGATTCACTTCCACCGCGAGCGGCGTCTCCGCGTTTTTCCACGACAGCGAGTTCGTATACGCGCAGCTCGACCCCGTGTCGCAGTTGCCCACCATCCGCGAATCCTCGCAGCCCAACTGCAGCGACGGCACCCGCGTCGCCTCCGCGAACGCCTGCGCCGCCACCTGGTCGAATGTCACGCCCGCCCGCACGTCCGCGCCCGCCGTGTACTTCGGTTCCGCGCACGACAGGAACGAGCCCGACGCCTTCGCGTGCCCGCCGCCCTTCGCCTTCACCGCCGCGTGATTCGACAGGCCAGACACCACCACGATGTCTTCCCGGAACCGCTCCAGCGGCTTCAGAATGCGCGTGAACTCGAACGCCTTTCCGGTCTGCGCCGGCAGCCAGTCCTTCATCACGATCCCGTTCGGGACGTACACTACCGCCAGCCGGTTCGCCGGCGCCTTCGCCGCCGCCAGCGCCGGCCGCATCGCCTCCAGCAGCGGCAACCCGATCGCCGCTCCCGCTCCGCGAAGGAGCGTGCGGCGGTCAATCTTTTTCCCGGTAACGATGTTCATTCCGATTTCACTCCAGAAGGGGCAACCGCGGCCGCGCGCCGCTGTTGGAAAGGCAGACTCGTCACAATGCCCTCGACCAGCGCCGAGAACTTGTACTCCCGCGCCGCCAGCCGCGAGGCGATCGCGCCCACCACCGGTCGGTCGGCCCGTTCCAGCCCGCGCCCCAGCGCGTATGTCAATAGTTTATCCGTTAAGCCCCGCGTAAAGGCCTCGCGGTGGTCTTTCAACTTCGCCTTCAGCTCGGTCGGGCCCGTGAACGTCTGCCCCCCGGGCAGCGTCCCCGTCGCGTCCACCGGGAACTTCCCGTCCATCGTCCGCCAGCCGCCCACCGCGTCGAAGTTTTCCAGCCCGAACCCCAGCGGGTCCATCCGCGAATGGCAGCTCGCGCACGCCGGGTTCTTCCGGTGCGCTTCCATCTGCACCCGCAGCGACGCCGTCTCGCCCGCCTTCGAATCGTCCAGCGACGGCACCGCCGGTGGCGGCGGGGGCGGCGGCGAGTTCAGGAGATTTTCCAGAATCCACTTCCCGCGCAGCACCGGCGACGTCCGCGTCGAATACGACGAAATCGTCAGAATGCTTCCGTGCGCCAGGACGCCTCCGCCCCGCGGGCGCTTGCGCATGTCGATACGCCGGAACTCCGGCCCCGTGATCCCCTCGATCCCGTAGAACCGCGCCAGCCGCTCGTTCAAATACGTGTGCTTCGCGTCCAGAATCTCCAGCACACTGCCGTCCTCGCGGATCATCTCCTCGAAAAACAGCTCCGTCTCCCGCCGCATCGCGTGCCGCACCGCGTCGTCGAAGTCCGGGAACTTGCCCGGGTCCGGCTTCATCACGTCGATGTTCCGGAACTGCAGCCACTGCCCCGCGAAGTTCTCCACCAGCGCCCGCGCCCTCGGGTCCCGCAGCATCCGCTTCACCTGCGCCTGCAGCGCCGCCGGCTGCCGCAGCCGCCCCGCGCCCGCCGCCGCCAGCAGCTCGTCGTCCGGCGTGCTGCTCCACAGGAAATAGCTCAGCCGCGACGCCAGCTCGTACTGGCTGATCTGCCCGTACGGCTTCGCCGCCGGCTCCCGCTCCACGCGGAACAGGAAGTGCGGCGACACCATCACGCCCTGCAGCGCCGTCGCGATCCCTTCCTGGAACGAATCGCCCTGCTGCCGCGCCAGCGTGTACAGCTTCACGAACTGCGCCGTCTCCGCCGCCATCACCGGCCGCCGGAACGCCCGCCGCGCGAACGTCCGGATGATCGTCTGCGCGCACGCCGGCGTCTGCTGCCCGCAAACAAAAACCTTCCGCGTGCTCTCCGCCGCCGGCCCCTCGGCCTGCGTAAACGGCCCGCCCACGTCCAGCGACTCGAACCGGTTGTCCAGCCGCGTCTCGATCCGGTCCGTCTTGATCTTCGTCCCGTACTTCCGCAGGATCTCGATGTCTTTCTCGGTCAGCTTCCCGCGCACCGTGATCATCGGTTCCGCCGGCCGCGTCGACGGCTCCGGCCCGTTGTACTTCGGCGGCAGGCCGTGATTGTTCTTCAGATACGTGCACGACAGCAGGTGCTCGCCCGCCGTCACCTTCGCCCGCACCTCGACGATCTGCCCCTCGAGATCGGTCGCGTCCACCGACCAGTCCTGCACCTTCTTCCCGTCGATCCAGAACGCCGGCGTCGCCGGCTCCGACCCGTTCGGCCGGTGCCCGTTCAGCACGATCCGGAAGCTGTACTCGCCGTCCACCGGGAACCGGTGCAGCACGTGAAACGAGTGCCGCGTGCTCAGCCCGGTCTCGTCGTAATTAAACATGTCCGGCGGCAGGTCGTACTTCGTCACCAGGAAATTCAGCCGCACCGGCGCCGAATAATGCACCGCCGCCGGCTTCATCTTCTCCGGCCCGAAGATCGCCGTCCGCACCGCCCGCTCGGCCGCGTACAGATGCTTTTCCAGCAGCACCGGCGACAGCGACAGCGCGTCGGCGATGTTATCGAATCCGAACGCCGCCTCGTCGTTCGGGAAGTTATCCGCCGGCCGGATGTCCACGCCCAGCAGGTCCCGCACCGTGTTGTTGTACTCGGTCTTATTCAGCCGCCGCGCTGTCACCCGGCCCGGATCCGGCTTCGCCGTCCGGTCCTGCCGCGCAAATTCGTCTTCCAGATACTTCGTCACCGCCGCCGTCTGCTCGGCCGGCGGTTTCGGCATCTGCGGCGGCGGCATCTCGCCCGTCTTCAGCTTCGCCGCGACCTTTTCCCAGATCTCCCGGCTGTCGTCGAACGCCTTCGCCGAGTCGAACGCCGCCAGGTTCACGTCCCCCGAAGATACCGTCGCGTTGTGGCACGCGACGCAGTTCTTCTTCGTAAACGCGAAGACGTCGGTCGAATCATACGCGCTCAACACGCCGGCGCCGGCGAGAACAAACAAGGCTCTCCGTATCATGAGTGACAACCTCCAACCTACCATGTCGCCTACCCCCTGCGATAAGCTAACCCTCACATGTTGCGGACATCATTTCTTCTGCTCACGCTGGCGCTTCCCGTCCTCGCCGGCGACGAAAATTTCAACATCCCGCTGTGGGAACCGGGCAAGGTTCCGATGGCCGCCGGCGACGGCCCGCTCGACCAGCCCCTGCTCACTGCCTTCCTCCCGCCCGAAAACAAGCGCAACGGCTCGGCCGTCATCATCGCGCCCGGCGGTTCCAACATCATGCTCATGTACGGCGTCGAGGGCATCGAGGTCGCCGAGCGTTTCAACGACTGGGGCACCGCCGCCTTCGTACTCACCTATCGCCTCAACCCCCGCTACAACGAGGCCGCCCGCGTCCTCGACGGCAACCGCGCCATGCGTCTCATCCGCTCCCGCGCCGCCGAGTTCAAAATCGACCCAGACCGCATCCTCTTCGCCGGCTTCTCCGCCGGCTCCGCCATGGCCCGCTCCGTCGCCGCCGCTTCCGGTCCCGGCGACCCCAACGCCCCCGATCCCATCGACCGCCTCAACTCCAAGCCCCACACCCTCCTCATGGTCTACTCCGCCGGCCGCGCCACGCCCGGCGAAGACCTGAAGAACTTCCCGCCCACCTTCCTCCTTGCCGCCGCCTTCGACCGCGGCGCCGCCAACGGCTCCGCGCAGCTCTTCCTTGATATGAACCGCGCCGGCGGCGTAGCCGAACTGCACCTCTACCAGCGCGGCCGCCACGGCTTCGGCGCCGCCACCACCAGCCCGGAGTTCTCCCCCTGGATGGACCAGTTGAAACACTTCCTCAACCTGAACGGTTTCTTCGGAGGCAAGAAGTAACCATGCGCTCCTTCCTGCTCCTGCTCACCGCCGCGGCCGCGCTGGCCGCGCCCGCCTCCAAGGTCATCAACGAAGGCTACGGCGACATGCTCATCGTCCCCGCCGGCAGCTTCAAAATGGGCGACAACTTCGGCGACGGCGAAAGCCGCGAACGCCCTGTCCACGAGGTCTACCTCGACACCTTCTACATCGCCAAGTTCGAGGTCACCAACGCCGACTGGAAGAAGTTCCAGGCCGACCCGCTCTACGACGACGTCAAAATCTGGCCCACCGGCCGCGTCGTCCCGCGCGACCAGAGCCCCTACTGGACCCAGGCCGTCAACCATGGCGGCGGCACGCCCGATAGCGACAACTACCCCGTCCTGGGAGTCAACTGGGACGCCGCCACCGCCTACTGCAACTGGCTCTCCATCAAGACCGGCAAGAAGTACCGCCTGCCCACCGAAGCGGAATGGGAAAAGGCCGCCCGCGGCACCGACCAGCGCCGCTTCCCCTGGGGCAACACCATCGACCACGACCACGCCAACTACGTCGGCAAACAGAAGTTCGATACCGGCATGCCCGTCGGCAGCTTCCCCAAGGGCGCCTCGCCCTACGGCGCCATGGACATGGCCGGCAACGTGATGGAGTGGTGCTCGGACTGGTACAGCCGCGGCTACTACGCCGTCTCGCCGAAGAAGAACCCGCAGGGCCCGGTCAAGGGCGCCTACCGCGTCCTGCGCGGCGGCTCGTTCTTCTTCGAGGGCCAGGACAACCGCAGCTACGCCCGTTCCGGCGCGTGGCCCAGCTTCCAGGCCTTCCGCATGGTCGGCTTCCGCGTCGCCCGCAGCGCCGACTGATCCTAAGCGAACCGCCGGGCGGCGCGGGCGCGTGCCTTCGCCGCCTCTTCCTCCCGGTTCCGCGGCGGCTGCGTTGTGGTCAGCGATTCCAGCAGCCGCCGCGACGATTCCGCGATCTCCTCGAGCGCCCGATCGAACGCCTCGGCATTCGCCGCCGACGGGCGGTTCATCCCGCTGATCTTCCGGACGTACTGCAGCGTCGCGGCGCGGATCTCCTCCTCCGTCACCGGCGGATCGAAATGGAACAGCGTGCGGATATTGCGGCACATGCAGGGTAAGTTACCATGCAGGGATGCGGCAGACCGGGACCATCGCGCTGAAGATCCGGGGCGAATTGGTGGAGATGAAACTCAGCATCCCGGCCGGCCAGGCCGAGTCCGGCGAAATGCTCGACGCGGCCCGCGCGATGACCGACGCCATCGTCGCCGGCATGGCCCGCAAGGCCGAACGCGAAACCGGGCCCATCAGCTGCCAGGCCGGCTGCGGGGCCTGCTGCAAACAGCTCGTGCCGCTTTCGCGGGTCGAGGCGCGCCTGATCGCGTCGCTGCTCGATCGCCTGCCGCCCGAGCGCGCCGCAGTGGTGCGGGAGCGCTTCGCGCGCGCCGTCGAGCGTCTGGGGGCGGCCGGGCTGGCCGGACCGCTGCGCGACCCCGCGGCCCGCGACGGGCGCCCGCTGCGCGAGATCTGCCTCGAATAGTTCGCGCAGAAAATCGAGTGCCGCTTTCTCGAAGAAGGTTCCTGTACCATTCATCCCGAGG
>CAYMTH010000312.1:0-2215 GCA_964393235.1 uncultured Solibacteraceae bacterium
CGGGCACCCCGGCCAACTATCCGAATGCGTTCGCCGTCGGAGCCACCGACAGCGCTGACAACATCGCCAGCTTCTCTTCTCGCGGTCCAGCCCCGTCGACGTTCGGAAGCATTGTGAAGCCCGAAGTCAGTGCTCCGGGCGTAAGCGTGCGTTCGAGTTACCTGACTAGCGATACCAGCTACGCTTCCATGAGCGGGACCTCCATGGCCGCCCCCCACGTCGCCGGTGCCGCCGCGCTGCTGTGGTCGGCCAAGCCGGCGCTGAAGGGTAACATCGCGACCACCCGGCAGATCCTGCAGAACTCCGCCTTCAAGCTCTTCTCTTCCCAGGGTTGTGGCGGGTTGGGGAGCAATGCCAGTCCGAATAACGTGTTTGGCGCGGGCCGCATCGACATCAAGGCGGCCATCGACAGCGCTGGCGGCGTAACGCCGAACCAACCCCCGCTGGTGACCATCACCGCCCCGGCCAACGGTTCGACGCACAACTGCGGCGTCTCGGTGTCCTTCACGGGAACCGCCACGGACGCCGAGGATGGCGACCGCACCGCGCAGTTGTCGTGGACGGATAATGGAGCCGCATTCGGTACCGGCGGCAGTCCGGCGAAGACGTTCAGTTGCACGACGGAGGTGGGTCTCCGGGCGATCACCGCCGGGTATACGGATTCCGGCGGTCTCGCCGACACGGAGACGATCAACATCACGATCGTGAACCCCGCCACACCCGGAACGCCGTCGGGGTTGACGGTCACGAAGTCGGGTTCGAACGCCGTCCTGGCCTGGGCCTATGCGGGAAGCACGCCGGACAAATTCAAGGTATACCGGCGGCAGAAGGCCCGCAGTTGGACCGCCTGGACGCCGATAGCGACATCGACGACGACCGGCTACACGGATCTTTCCCCCGGGAACGGAACCTCCCAGTACTACGTCACCGCGGTGATCGGAGCCCTGGAATCCGGACCGTCGAACACCGTGCAAGTGAAGTTCTGAAGCTGCTCCTCAAGTGGCGCCGGCAACCGGGCCGGCGCCACCCGGCCCCGCCGATCGCGAGATCACCCCGCCTTTCCCGGATCCGGTAACTCCCAATAGACACACTCCGCCATGAAGAACAGCGAGGTGAACAGTTTTTCCCATTCGTAGTGCCGCAGCGCCCGCCCAATCGCCGGCCGCGCCTGTCCCAATAACTCCTTACTCCCGCTTAGCGCCACAATCCACGCCGCGAACAGCGGATCTCGCATCCGCTCGGTCTCGGCCACCCTCCGCGGTGCCAGACCCAGCCAGATCGGCTTCTGCTCGTTGCCCAACTTCACCGCATCGCCGATCTCCCGCTGTTCGGTCCACACCCGGTTGATCGGTCGCCAATCCGCCGTGTATCTGGATTCCGCCGCGTTGTCATAGCCCGCTGCCAGTTCCACATACGGCATAACCCGCCGCGCATTTGCTTCCAGCCCCTTGGTGAACGCGCTCCGCAACGCCGGGTCATCCTCCAACTCCCGCAGGCTTCGCAGTCCCGCCTGCGAACTTGCCGAAGTCCAGATTGCCGGACTCGCCGGAAACCGCGCCGGTGTCCCCGGCGGAACATACGGCACACCCGCGGCAATCACCTCCAGCCGTGACCGCGCCGAATCACTGGCCCGCTCCGTCAGCCGTCGCCGGTACGCCTCCAGCCAGCGTTTCTCGCCCGTCATTTGATACATCGCCCGGTGCACGAGAAGCAGTCGCGCCGCCGCGTCGAAGTCCGGCTCGGCTCCGTTCAGGATCCCCTGCGATCCCGCAAACCCTCCGCTCCAGCGCCCGAAGTATCCAAAGCCCTTTCGATCACACGGCATGCGCCAGTCGTTGGCCTCGATTGCCGTGATCACCCGTGCCAGCAGTTGCTCTACCCGGCCGCGCTCCGTCGCATCGGGCAATCCGCTTCGCGTGTACCGCCACAGCCCGTAGAACCAGGGAAATGTCTGGTCGCTTGAACTGGCCGCATGGTGTGAATGGCCATCGGTCGAGATACCCCGCGCCACAAACCCCGGTGTCTTTCCGACGCTCGCCAACCGTACCAGTCCGTCCGCAATCCGCCGGGCCTTTCTTCCTATCTCCGCCTCGCGCCCGTGCCGCCACCGGTTACACAACGCATCCAGGTAAAGGCCGCCAAAGAAGGCGCCGTTTTCGATCGGGCTCGACCAGCCCAGCGCGTTCGGCCTGTCTGTCGCGCATTCCTCCGGCGT
>CAYMTH010000312.1:2225-6542 GCA_964393235.1 uncultured Solibacteraceae bacterium
AGGGGACGATCACCACCGGCGGACGCGCGGGACTCCCGTCGGGCGGCGCGTAGTCATAGAAGGTGCCGTATTTCGGGTCGATGAATCGCCGCCAGATCGCGGCATGTGCCGCCTCCACGGCCGCCGCCTCACTGCGCGGCTTCGTCCCCTCTGCCGCTCGCAGCGCTCCCGCGCCTGCCGCCAGCAACGCCCGCCGTGTCGGATTCATTTCCTGTAATCCCACAGCAGCAGCCCCTGATATCCCGCCGGTACCAGCGCCCGCCCCTCCAACGCCACGATATGGCCGGGATGCTCCGGCAGCATCACGCTTGCCAGCACCTTTGGCTTCGTTCGGTTCTCCACGTCCAGCGCCGTCACCCGCCCGGTCAGCGCATTGGCGATAAACAGCGTATCGCCGGAGAGCGTCGGCTTGCCGCTGAGCGACAGACCCTCCACGCCGATCAGCCCCACGTCCTTCGGCGGCCGCTTTTCCCCGCGCGTCAGCTGAAAGTACTTGCCCCCTGTCGTCACCAGCCACTGCTCTCCGTCCGGCGTCGCGCCGTTCTCCGTGCCGATGCGAAATGGATACTGGAACCCCGTAAACTGCGGCTTCTGCCCGGGCGCCAGGTCAAACAGGAACGGTCCCGATACGGTCCACGTCACCAGCGCGAAGCGATCCGCCACCAGCCCGGTCGGAATCGCCCGCTGGTAAAACAACCCGGGATGCAGATCCTCCGTCAGTCGTACCGGCGCTTCCTTACGGCTTACGTCCAGCACATGCAGCCGGTTCATGCCTACATGCACCAGCGCCCGGTCCCCCGCCGGTGTGATCACCACCTGCTGTATTGAATACCCCGGTACCGTGTAGCGCGAAACCTCCCGCAGTCGCCCGCCCGCATCGGCCTCATACACTCCCAGCCCGCCCATCCCCTCGGCCACGTAAACCGTGTCGCCATGATGGCCAACCGAGCAGGCGAAGCCTTTCGTCGGATACGCCGCCAGCTTTTCAAAGCGATCGCCCCGCAACCGGGCCACGTGCAGTCCCGCCATACCCGAGGCCACCAGCAGCAGCGCTTCCTGCGGGCTGTTCTTCTTCCATACGTCCACCGCGTAAACCTGCCCGCCGGGTTGATACAGCGGCCCTGGCGCCGTACCCGCACCCCGGTCCGCGACGCCTTTGGCCGTCAACTTCACCCGGATATGCGGATCCGCCGGCGCGGCCAAACCCGGGGCCGCCACCACGTGCACGTCGCTCCAGGACCCGGCGATGTACATGTAGTCTTTCGTCAATCCCAGACCCACCGCCGGCCCCGGCTTCGCCTCCACCGGCAGGTCGCCGTCACCGATCCCCGGCACCACCGGAAGCTGGCGGTGGGCCAGCACCCGCGGCGCCTGCGGGTCTTTCACATCCAGCACGAACACGCCGTTGTAGGTGTCATTCACAAAGGCCAGATCGCCCGAAAGCCGCACCCGCCATGTGTCCATATACAGCCCGTAGAACTTCGGGAAATCCACCCGCGACAGCCGCACCGGCTTGGCCCGGTTGCTTACATCGAAGATCTCGAAGCCATGCCCCGAGCCGTAGCCCGGATCATCCGGCCCCGGCCGCGCCGTCTCGGTCCCGCCCGAATGATGCCCCGTGGCCGCATACGCAAGATCGCCCCGAATCGCCACCCCGTCTCCATAACCGGTAAGCGGCGTCCGCGATACCTCCACGGGCCGCCACGGATTCCGCACGTCGGCAATCACCAGCTCCCGCGCCGCCCATACCCCGATGTCCATGTACCGCCCATCGGAGGAAAGCGACTGCGCCTCGCCCACCCGCAGAGTACTCAAGTGCCGCGGCGTTCTCGCATCGGCAATGTCGATCAATTCCACCCCCGCATGGCGGCACGCAATGAACGCTACATCCCCGGCCAGCGCTAGGCCCGTTGCCAGTTCGATCGTGTCGTAATGCGTCACCAGCCGCGGCGCCTCCGGTTTGCTCACGTCAACCAGAAAAAAACCATCCTCCCGCGCCGTGATGTACGCCATCCCGTTACGCACCTGGATCTGCCGCACATGTCCCAACCCCTGCAGCGACCCAATCTTCTTCGGCTTGCTCGGGTCGGTCAAATCCGCCACATGCAGCGCCCCGCCCGCTATCACGTAAAGGTGTCTGCCATCCACCACCGCATCGAACGCCGGACCCACGCCCAGCGTCCCGGTGATCTCCAGTTGCTTCCCGTAGGAGGTGGGCCGGGCCGCCCGCGCCACCCCGGCGCCCAGGGCTCCCAGCGCCAGGCACAGCCCTCCCGTTACCGATCTTCTGCTATGCATGTTCGTCCTCCTCAGAAGCTCAACCGCAACCCGAAGCGAATCTGCCGCTCATCGTTTTGCGCCGCCGTTACGGACATGAAGTTCCCCAGATTCCGAATCGTACCATCCGCGTTCAAGGACATATTCGATACGTTCGACCCCGGATTGAGGAAGTGCGGCGTGTTGGTGAAGTTGAACGATTCGGCCTTGAACTCCAACTGGAATCGCTCCTTAATCGCCAACTGCCGGAAGACACTCAAATCGATATTCACCATCCCCGGCCCCGTCAGAATGTTTCGCCCGCTCGATCCGAACCGCACCTCGGTTACCGCCCGGAACGCCAGCGGATCGAAGAATGTCTCCCCCGGACCCACCGCGCCGATCTTCCGCACCACCGGCTTGACTTGGTCCGCCGTCTGCAGATTCCCTGGCGCATTCAACGACGCGGCCGCCGCCGTCACCGTGAAGGGCACGCCAGTGTAGGCGCTGAACAGCGTGTTCGTCTGCCAGCCGCCCAGCAAATGCTTGGCGATCCCCGTTTTGGCCATCGGCTTGCCCGCCCCGAACGGCAGTTCGTAACTCGCGCCCATCACCAGCATATGTGTCCGGTCATACCCTGCCCGCGCCCGGTTCCGGTCCAGCACCGGACCCCAGTTCCAGTTCATCGCCGCCCACGCCGCATCGTCGGTCATGTTGATCGCCTTCGACCACGTGTAGGCCCCCTTCAACATCAGCCCTTTCGCAAACGGCCGGTTCAAAGTGAGCTGCAGGCTGTGGTAGTTACCGCTCGCCCAGCTGTCCCACATCAGCGTCTCCACCGGCCGCTGAATGGTTGCAAACAGCGGTCTTCCCAGCTGCCCGGCGCCCGGCGCGGCCGCGTTGATATCCCGGTCGGCCAGCATCTTCGTCGATTGTGTCCCCACGTACGCCGCTGAACCCGTCAGCGATCCCGGCAGCCGGCGCTCCAACGTGAAGTTCCACGACTGGATGTAACCCCGGCTCAGCATGCCGCCCCACGGGCTGCGCGGCCCCATCGAAACCGTCGGCGGCAGCGGCACCTTCCCCGGCGAAATATCCGGAATTGGAATCGCCGGAATCCCTTGCTCCAGCGGACGGAATGGGCTGAACGTGTTCACACCCTGGAACGTCGCCTCCACCACCGAGGGATAGATCGCCCGCAGTGGCCGCGCGAACGACGCCGGATCCACATTCATGCCATACCCCGTGCGGATCACCGTTTGGTTGTTCAGCCGGTAGGCGATCCCCACCCGTGGCGCGAATAGCTTCTTGCTCACTTCGATGCCCGCGTTCATCGGGTTGCCCCCCACGCCGCCCAGAATCACCATATTGGTTGCCGGGTCCCACCGCTCCAAGCCCCGATCCACTCGCGTCATCAGGGGATAGTATTCCCACCGCAAGCCCAGATTCACCGTAAGCTTCCGGCTCACCTGCCAGCGGTCGCGCACATACAAGCCGTACTGCCACTCCCGCGCTGTTTGCAGAAACAACTGCGTGCTCTTGGAAACGCTGTACTGCTGCCCCAGCACCATCGACGCGAAGGAGTTCAGAAAATTCGGCGCTGGTCCGCCGTTCAACGCCGTCACTCCGCCGTTGAACGTGATCAGTCCGCGCGGCCCGCCCCCGATGTTCGGCTGCCATGTGTTCAGGTGCAGGTTCACCATGTCAAACCCCATGCGGATTTCGTGTGCGCCGCTCATCTTGCTCAGGTTCGTGGAAAACGTATACCTCCGGTCGCCCCGGAACATCGGCATCCATTTATAGACATTCCCCCAGTCACCGAAATCGGTACGGATCGTCGGCATGCCGCTGTACCGGGCATCGCCCGCCGTCACCCCCACGTTCGTCCCCGGAATCCCCCAGACATCGGTGCCGAAGTTCGTCCCGTAGTCGGATGTCGTGCCCGTCGTATCCAGCCGGATCATCCCGAATGTCCCGTCCAGCAGCAGCGTCGGGCTCAGCGCCCACGTGTGTCCCAACGTCCCGAGGTGCACCCGCGTATTCGCCGTCCCCACGCCCGCG
>CAYMTH010000313.1:0-2131 GCA_964393235.1 uncultured Solibacteraceae bacterium
CGGCCTCAATATAGTTCGGATCGATCGCCGACTGCTTCTTCCGCCGGTTCGCGCGCAGCGTCGCGATCTCTTCTTTCCATTTCGCGAACTCCGGGAACTGCTTGTCGAGTTCCTCGTCGCTGATGCCGTCTTTCGGGGCGTTGCGGTCCACCTCGAGATCCGGGTCATCTTCGATCGCCTGCCGGATCTGGGCGCGGCGCGCCGGGCTCATGTCGCGGCCCGCCTTCATCTCGGCCCGGAACCGCTGGTAGGTCGCCTCCAGCAGGTCGTCTTTCCGGCGCAGCATCTTCGCCCCGCTGCTGGTGACGTCCCGGATCCACGCCTCCCGCTTCTCCGGTTCCATATCGAGCACCATGCGGCTCGGCCACGGACCGAAGTTGAGCGAACCGGCCAGCCAGTTCTCCGGGTCCCACACGGCCTGGTAGACGGCGGTCAGCTTGTAGTAGTCCCGCTGCAGCAGGGGATCGAACTTATGGTCGTGGCACCGCATGCACCCGATCGAAAGACCGAGAACGGAGGACATGCTCGTCTCCATCGCCTTCTGCAGCGCGTCGAAATACTTGTCCACTTCGTAGATGGTCTGGTTGTCGGTGATGTCGGCGGTGGTGCGCAGGAAACCGGTGGCGGTCAGCGGCTCGACCTGCTCGGGCGTCGGCACCGCGTTGTGCTTGTAGTTGACGAGTTGATCGCCGGCGATCTGTTCCAGCAGGAACCGGTTGATCGGCTTGTTCTTATTGAGGGCGTTGATGACGTAGTCGCGGTACTTCCAGGAGACCTCGCGCTCGGAGTCGCCGGCGTCGCCGCGCGTGTCGGAGTAGCCCGCGATGTCGAGCCAGTGGCGACCCCAATGTTCGCCGTACTGCGGCGAGGCCAACAGGCGGTCGATCAGCTTTTCATAGGCGTCCGGGGACTTGTCGTCGAGAAACGCCTTTGCCTCGGCCGGCGTCGGCGGCAGCCCGGTGAGCCCGAAGTAGGCCCGGCGCAGCAGCGTCACGCGGTCGGCCTCGGGCTGCATCTTCCAGCCCTTCTCCTCGAGCTTGGCCTGAATGAACGCGTCGATCGGCGTCCGCGTGAATCCCTTCACCTTCGGAACCGCAGGCAGTTCCGGCCGCACGAAGGACCACCACTGCCGCGCCTCCGGCGTGATGCGCTTCTCGTCGCGTGCCGCGCGTTCGGCGTCGCTCTCGGCCGCCGGGAACCGTCCCTGCTCGATGTAGGTCTTGATCAACTGCTTTTGCGCCGCGGTCAACTGCCCGCCGATCGGCATCTTGTTGCTCTCGATCATGATCCAGAGCAGGCTGCGTTCCGGCTTGCCCGGCGCGATCGCCGGCCCGCTCGCCCCGCCCTTCATGACGCCCGTGAACGTGCTCAGGTCCAGCCCGCCCATCTTCTGCTGGGCGCCGTGGCATTTCGTGCAGCTCTTCTCGAGGACAGGCAGGATCTCGTCCTTGAACAAGGGCGCACGTTGGGCGTGCGCACAGAGAACGCCGAACAAAAGCCAGTACCACCGCATGAGGGATTTCATATCATAGTGGCCACCCATGCCGGTTGCCCTAATCGTTTTTTGCCTGCTCTTCGCCCCCTCCTACGCCCAGGTCCGCAAGTTGCACACGCGCGACTTCACCCGTCTCAGCCAGGTCCAGGTCGCCGAGGCCCTCAAGCAGACGGACATCATCTTCATCCCCGTCGGCGCCGTCGAGACCAACGGCATCCAACCGTCGAACCGCGACTACACCTGGCCGCTCGCCTACGCGAAGCTCATGGCCGAGGAGACCGGCGGGCTCTACATGCCAGGGCTGATGTGGTCCTACCCCGGCACAACGGCGCTCGCCCCGGCCACCATCAACAACACCCCCGCCGCCGGAACCATCTTCCTCAAATCCCTCGCCCACTCCCTCCTCCGCCAGGGCTTCCGCCGGCAGGTCTACATCTCGGCCAGCCACGGCCCCGCGCCGCTCACCGTCGGCACGCTCGTTCGCGAGTTCTTCGAGGAAACCCGCGTTCCCATCCTTTACATCAACATCGACACCTATCTCCCTCGCCTCAACCTCACCGCCGCCGAACGCTCCCGCACGCTCTACGGCGCCCACTCGCTCGCCGGCCACATCGAGGACCTTCCGCTCAAAGGCGA
>CAYMTH010000313.1:2163-5776 GCA_964393235.1 uncultured Solibacteraceae bacterium
CCCCACGGAATCCGAACCCGCCGGCCCCATCCCGCCCAACGAAGGCCTCTCCACCCTCGGCAAACTCGGCTTCTCCGGCTCGCTCACCCTGGGCTCCTGGGTCCCCGACGTCATGTCCCACGGCGGCGATAACAACCTGCCCGCCACCGCCGCCGAGCGCGCCGCCTGGGCCCGCGAAGGCGAAGCCCAGCTCCGTGCGATCGTCAAAAAGATGCGCATGCCCGAGGCCATGGAAGCCCTCCGCAAACACGACCGCTACACGCAGGAATACATCGTCCCCAAATTCTTCAAGAAGTAAATCCATGAACCGCCGTCAACTCGCCACGCTCCTCGCCGCGGCCACCGCCGCCCGCGCCCAGCAGCCCTCCCTCCCCTCGAAGACCTACAAATACGCCGACCTCCCCGTCCGCCCCTCGGCCAACGGCAACAAGTCCCGCCCCGTGCTCGACGGTCGCACCCACACCGGTTTCCGCGTCGAAATGCACGAGACCGAACTCGGCCCCGGACTCGCGCCCCACCCGCCACACAAGCATGTCCACGAAGAACTCGTCATCGTCAACGAGGGCACCATCGAGGTCACCATCGGCGGCCAGGTCTCGCAACTCGGCCCCGGCTCGGTCGCCTACGTCGAGTCCAACGTCGAACACGGCTGGCGCAATATCGGCGACGGCCGCGCCCGCTACTACATCCTCACGCTCCGCGGCTAAACTAACAAGGTGCAGCCGGACACCGCCCCCGTCCGCCCGGGCGAGGAATTGAACCTGGACAACCTCGCCGCTTTCCTCGGCGAGCCCATCGCTGTCGAGCAGTTCCGCGGCGGCCATTCAAACCTCACCTATCTGGTCAAGACCGCCTCCCGCGAGTACGTCCTCCGCCGCCCGCCCTTCGGCACCATCGCCCCGAAAGCGCACGATATGGCGCGCGAGTTCCGTCTGCTTTCCGCCATCCACCCGCACTTCCCCGAAGCGCCCCGCGTGTTCCAACTCTGCGAGGACCCCGCCGTCCTCGGCGCGACATTCTTCCTGATGGAGCGCCGCCGCGGCTTCCTCCTGCGCGACGCCGTCCCTCCCGGTCTTGCCCTGGGCCCCGCCCAAATCAGCACGCTCTTCGTCGACTGCCTCGCCCGCCTGCATTCCATCCCGCTCGCCGAAACCGGCCTCGATAAACTCGGCAAACCCGAGGGCTTCATCGAGCGTCAGGTGAAGGGCTGGGCCGACCGCTGGCGCCGCGCGCAAACTTCCCCCCTCCCCCTCATGGACCACGTCATCGCGTGGCTCGAACAGCGCCTCCCCGCCGCCGGCCCCGCCGCCATCGTCCACAACGACTACAAGCTCGACAACGTCCTGCTCGGCGACGACCGCATCACCGCCGTCCTCGACTGGGAAATGACCACCATCGGCGATCCGCTCGTCGACCTCGGCATGACGCTCTCCTACTGGTGCTGGGTTAACCGCCCCAGCGTCCGCACCGCCGGCATCCCCGCGCTCACGCTGGAACCCGGCTGGTTCCACCGCGAACAGTTCCTCGACCGCTACGCCGCCGCCACCGGCCGCGACCTCGCCAACATCGCCTACTTCGAAGTTCTCGGCGTCTTCAAGCTCGCCGTCATCGTCCAACAGATCTATCTCCGCTATCACCTCGGCCAGACCACCGACCCGCGCTTCCACGACTTCGGCGAACGCGTCGCCGCGCTCGTCACGCTCGCCGCCGAACTGGCCGGAGCCCACGCATGAGCAACATCTATCTGATCCGCCACGGCCAGGCCGGCACGCGGCACCACTACGACACCCTCTCCACGCTCGGGCGCCAGCAGGCCCGCCTGCTCGGCGAGTACTTCGCCGCCCACGGCATCGAGTTCCAGGCCGCCTGGTCCGGTGGCATGTCCCGCCAGGAGCAGACCGCCGCGCAGGTCGCCTCCGCCTTCCGCGACGCGGGCAAATCGTTCCCCGCGATCGAGCCGCACGACGCCTGGCGCGAGTTCGATCTCGATCACGTCTACCGCGCCATGGCCCCGCAGCTCTGCGCCGCCGACCCCGACTTCAAGGCCGAATACGAAGCCCAGCGCGACCAGGCCCGCGGCGCGGCCGATGACGAAACCGCCGACGTCCACCGCCGCTGGACGCCCTGCGACATGAAGATCGTCGAGGCCTGGCTCCACGCGAAGTTCCCCTACGACGGCGAGTCCTGGAACGCCTTTCAACAGCGCGTCGCCACCGCCCCGCTCCCCGAAACCGGCGGCAACATCGCCGTCTTCACCTCCGCCACGCCCACCGCCATCTGGGCCGGCCGCGCCCTCGACATCCACGACACCCGCGCCCTCCGCATCGCCGGAGTGCTGCATAATGCATCCATCACCGTGCTGCGCGTTCGCGCCGGCCAGGTGCGCCTCTTCAGCCTGAATGAGGTGCCCCATCTCACCCGCCCCGAATGGAGGACCCACCGATGAGCTACTCCGAAATTCTCTACGAAGTCCGCGACCGCATCGCCACCATCACCCTCCACCGGCCGGAGAAACTCAACGCCTGGACCGCCCAGATGGACGCCGAGGTCCGCGCCGCCATCGCCGCCGCCGAGGCCGACGCCGCCGTCCGCGTCATCCTCCTCACCGGCTCCGGCCGCGGCTTCTGCGCCGGCGCCGACATGTCGCTGTTGCAATCCATCGCCGGCGCCGGCACGCTTCCGGAGAGCGCCGATCACGCCCTCGGCCACCACGCCCCCAACGAACCCAAGCCCGGCGTCCGCCCCGATTTCCAGCGCAAATACTCGTATTTCCCGTCTCTGTCCAAGCCCGTCATCGCCGCCATCAACGGCCATGCCGTCGGCCTTGGCCTCATTCTCACCCTCTACTGCGACCTCCGCTTCGCTTCCTCGGAGGCCAGGTTCGGCACCGCCTTCGCCCGCCGCGGCCTCATCGCCGAGTACGGCATGGCCTGGATGCTCCCCCGCCTCGTCGGCCACGCCCACGCCCTCGACCTGCTGCTCTCGGCCCGCCTCATCGAAGCCGACGAGGCCGAACGCATCGGTCTCGTCAACCGCGTGATCCCGGCCGAAAACTTCCTCAACGACGTTCGCGCCTACGCCGCCGAACTTGCCAACAACGTCTCCCCGCGCTCCATGGCCGTCATCAAACAGCAGGTCTACAACGCCATGTTCCAGTCGCTCGAAGAGGCCACCGTCGCCTCCGAACAGGCCATGCTCGCCAGCCTCCAGTCGGACGACTTCAAGGAAGGCGTCGCTCACTTCCTCGAAAAACGCGCCCCCAACTTCACCGGACAATAGCCCATGCACTTCGACTTCCCGCCCAAAGTGCGCGATCTCCAGCAGCGCCTCACGGCCTTCATGGACGAGCACGTCTACCCGAACGAAAAGCTCTTCTACGAGCAGGTCGCGCGGGACCGCTGGCAGCCCACCGCCATCGTCGAAGAGCTGAAAAGCAAGGCCCGCGCCGCCGGCCTCTGGAACCTCTTCCTCCCGCAAAGCGAGCACGGCGCCGGCCTCACCAATCTCGAATACGCGCCGCTGTGCGAGATCATGGGCCGCGTCCACTTCGCGCCCGAGGTCTTCAACTGCTCCGCCCCCGACACCGGCAACATGGAAGTCATCGAGCGCTACG
>CAYMTH010000313.1:5786-6524 GCA_964393235.1 uncultured Solibacteraceae bacterium
CCATGACCGACCCCGCCGTCGCCTCCTCCGACGCCACCAACATCGAAGCCTCCATCGTTCGCGACGGCGACCACTACGTCCTCAACGGCCGCAAATGGTGGACCTCCGGCGCCGGCGATCCCCGCTGCAAAATCGCCATTTTCATGGGCAAAACCGACCCCTCCGCGCCCCGGCACAAGCAGCAGTCCATGATCCTCGTCCCCATGGACACCCCCGGCGTCAAGGTGGAGCGCATGCTTTTCGTCTTCGGCTACGACCACGCCCCGCACGGCCACGGCGAGGTCGTCCGCGCCGGTCACCCTGGTGGAGAGGCCGACGGGGAGGGCGAACGAGCCGCCGTACCACCGCCGGGCGAGGAACGCGTGCCAGCGCGCGCTGCCGTCGAGCGCGCCGACGACCTCGTCGGCGTCGAACGGCACCACGACCAGCCGGCCGTCGCGCAGCAGACCCTGGCGCGGGGCGAGCTCGACGCGGTCCACGCTCTCCCAGGGCAGGCCCTGCCAGGTGCGGCCGAGGCGCATGCGCACGCCCTGCGCGTCGACGACGGCGAGCGGCACGCGGGCGTCCACGAACGCCGTCAGGTAGGCCAGCGCCACGACCGCGAGGAAGCCCGTCAGGGACCACGCCAGCGCACCGCCGTCGGCGGCGGCGCGGCTGAGCCACGCCACGGCCAGGCCAGCGGAGGCGAGGCCGACGACGCCGGCGACGAGACCGCTGCGACGCAGCTCGACGGCGGCA
>CAYMTH010000314.1:0-6516 GCA_964393235.1 uncultured Solibacteraceae bacterium
GGCGGCGGCCGGTGGGGGGTGGGCGGGCGGGGGGGCGGGGATGGAGCCGATCGATTACGGGCGGTCGTTTTTGCAGGGGAAATGGACGGAGAACCGGGTGCGGTTCTGGATCGAATCGCGGACGCGGATTGTGGACACGGGGCGGGGCGTCACGCTCGATTACCTGCAGTGCGGATCGTGCAAGAGCGAGAACACTTTCGCGGAGAAAGACCTGTTTCACAAAGACAACTACGACTTTCTGCCGATCTTCGGGCCGGAGGATGGGGTGATCTTCCGGCGGAAGGCGTGGGGGAACCCGGACTACCGGCAGGTGCGGAAGGCGGCGGAGATGTGGAGCGGGCAGGTCTACAAGCTCGTCCGGCCGCGGAAGATACGGCTGCTGCGGACCAACCGGGAGATCCGGGCGGCGACCGACGCGGGCACGCCGATTGTGGCGCAGACGGAGATCGCCGACGCGGGGACGGGGCTGCGGGCGATTCTGGAGTTTCCGGTGAAGACGATGAACATCCACGACGGGCGGGACCTGTACCAGGTGGACTCGGGGCCGGTGGCGTTCGCCGACCTGACGCAGCGGTACGGCCGGCCGGCGGAGGCGCTGCAACTGGCCTATGTGGCGTTCAACGGGCCGGGGAGCGCGGACTTCGTGATCGAGGCGCCGACGCCAATCGCGGCGGGCGGGAGGGAGGTGGCGCGGGTGCACCACTACTCGCAGTTGAAGAGCCTGCCGGCGGTGAACCGGCTGTTTGCGTGCGAGTAGATCAGAAGTTCAGCTTGAGGCCGAGTTCGAGGCGGCGGGGGGCGGAGTTGACCGCGGTCACCGAGCCGAAGGTGTTGGACGTGACGGTGCCGTTGGGGCCGGCGAACCAGACCGAGTTGAAGACGTTGAAGGCGCGAATGTCGAGCAGCGCGGAGACGTTTTCGGTGACGTTGAAGCGCTTGGTGAGAACGGCATCGACGTTGCGGGTCCAGTCCTGGCGGAGGTTGGGCATGGTGCGGGGGCCGTTGGGGATGACGTATTCCGGGATCTGGGCGGCGTTGGTGACGAAGGCGCCGGTGTTGAACCAGGGCTTGGAGCAGGCGCAGCGGGGGTCGAAGTCGCGGGCGTTGGACATGGCGGTCTGGTAGGCGAGACGGGGCTCGGCGCCGGTCATGAAGGCGCGGGAGGGGCCGGCGCCGGCGAGGCGGGAGAGGTCGGGTCCGCCGACGACGACGGGGCGGCCGGACTCGTAGGTGTGGAAGCCGAAGAGTTCCCAGCCGCCGAGGAAGCGGTTGCCCTTGGCGAAGGGGAGGGCGTAGCTGTAGGTGAGGATGAGGCGGCGGGGGACGTCCCAGGTGGAGACGGCGCGCTCGAGGCGGATGTTGTAGATGTCGCGGAGGGCGGAGGGATCGTTGAAGGCGTTGCCGTTGCCGACGCCGCCGATGTCGATCAGCTTGGAGAAGGTGTAGTGGGCGTTGATGGAGAGGCCGGCGTCGAAGCGGCGTTCGTACTTGACGGTGACGGCGTGATAGATGGAATCGCCGACGGGGGGACGGTTATAGAGCAGGGCGCCGGCGAAGGCGGCGGCGAGGCCGGTGCCGGCGGCGCCGTACTGGGGGAAGGGTTTGAGGAGATGGAGGCGGGGGACCTGGCGGGTGGAGAGGACGCCGGAGTTGAAGCGGCCGAAGAAGGGGTTATCGACGGGGGTTTCGAGCCAGGCTTTGCCCTGGGCGAGGTAGCGGGAGTCGATCTGATTCAGCTGCATGCTGGGGATGGGGAGGTGGACGCCGCGGGAGCCGAAGTAGGTGACGTCGATGACGGAAGAGCGGCCCATCTGGCGGGAGAGGGCGTAGTTCCACTGCTGAATGTAGCCGGGCTTCTGGTCGCGGAGGACGGTGCCGGCGCCGGGGAAGCTGCCGAGGAGGTAGGCGCCGTTTTCGATGCGGTTGGCGGATTCGGGCGGGCGGAGGCCGGCGGGGAAGGGGTTGGAGAGGGTGTTGCGGGGGGTGTAATCGGGGTTCAGGACGTCGGCGGCGAGGGAGTAGTTGAAGGGGGTGGTGACGATGCCGGTTTCGGTGGCGACGGGGAGGAAGAAGATGCCGTAGCCGCCGCGGGTGACGATTTTGTTCGTCAGGCGGAGGGCGAAGCCGATGCGGGGTTGGAAGTTGCGGTAGTTGGGTTGGCGGATGGAGCGGGGGCGGCCGTTGCCGGTGAAATACATGGCGCCTTTGTAGCCGCCGGGGAGGTGGAGGTCGGCGGTGGGGTCGAAGTAGCTGAGGCGGTCGTGGGATTCGATGGCGCCGCTTTCGGTGTCCCAGCGGAGGCCGAGGTTGAGGGTGAGGCGGGAGGAGAGGCGGTAGTCGTCCTGGAGGTAGGCGCCCCAGTATTTGTTGAGGGCGGTGAGGGGTTCGACCTTTTCAAAGCCGAACGATCCGGCGCCGAGCATCATGGAGGCGAGGCCGAGGCCCTGGCCGGGCTGGGCGGCGGCGAGGTGGTCCTGCTGGGTGAAGTTGGAGCCGAAGGAGAATGATCCGGTGGGGTTGAAGACCTGGAAGGGGTAGAACTTGTAGACGCGGTGTTCGAAGCCGAGGCGGGTGTTGTGTTTGCCGGAGCTGCGGACGAGCTGGTTCTGGATGGAGGGGGTATCGCGGGGCTGGTAGTTGTAGGCGCGGCCGCCGACGTCGACGAAGCCGAAGGAGAAGTTGGGGAGGATGGGGATGTTGGCGTTATCGCGGTAGTAGGCGGGGAGGCCGAGGGAGGTGGGGTCGAAGGGGAAGGGGCCGCGGGGTAGCTGGTTGGCGAGGAAGCGGGCGAAGCTGGCGCGGAAGACGTTGGTCCAGCGGGGGGAGAGCTGCCAGGTATCGTCGACGCCAATGTTGCGGAAGGCGTCGTAGACGGTGCCGGAGTCGGGGAGGCGGATGGCGGAGTTGGGGACTTCGGAGAGGTTTTCCTGCCAGTTGACGCGGACGAAGAGGCGGTGTTTTTCGTTAAAGAACTGGTCGACGCGGGCGGAGAAGACGTCGCGGGTGTAGGAGTTTTTGCCGTTGAAGAAGAAGTTGCGGCGCTGGGTGACGGGGTCGCCGGGCTGGTTGGGCGAGGGGAGGAGGGCGAGGACGTTGCGGGCGATGGGGTTGATGCGGTTGGGGGGGATGACGTTGCCGGGGAAGGCGTCGCGGGTGCGGACGCCGTTGACGGTGCGGCTGGTGAGGGGGTCGAAGATGCGGATGAGGTCGCCGGTGGAGGCGCCGGGGCGGACGAAGACGGTTTGGGAGAAGTCGCCGGTGAGTTCGCGGGCGGTGGGGACGGAGTTGAAGCCTTGGGTGGGGTCGGAATCGCGGCGGCCTTCGTAGGCGGTGAAGAAGAAGGTTTTGTTGCGGCCGTTGTAGAGGCGGGGGATCCAGACGGGGCCGCCGAAGGTGTAGCCGTACTGGTGGCGGCGGATGACGGGTTTGGCGACGGCGCGGCCGTCGACGGTGAAGACGGCGTTGCGGTTATTGACGAAGCTGTTGGCGTTGAAGGCGTCGTTCTGGACGTAGTAGAAGGCGTTGCCGTGGAACTGGTTGGTGCCGCCTTTGGTGACGATGTTGACGGTGCCGCCGCCGGTGCGGCCGAACTCGGCGGAGTAGGAGGAGGTTTCGATGCGGAGTTCCTGGACGGAGTCCTGCGGGGGGACGATGGCGACGCCGTTGAAATCGCCGACGGTATTGGGGGCGCCGTCGAGGAGGACCTCATTGGTGGAGGTGCGGCCACCGCCGACGGAGAAGTTGGAGTTGAAGACGTTGCGGCCGCCGCGGGCGTCGCCGACCTGGGAGCCGGCGATGATGCCAGGGAGGGAGCGGACGAGGCCCATGACGTCGCGCTGGGGGAGGGGGAAGCGTTCGATCAGCTTGGTTTCGAGGGTTGCGCCGACGCCGGAGGTTTCCGACTGGAGGAGGGGGGCGTCGGCGGTGACGGTGATTTCGGCGGAGGTGGTGGCGACGGCGAGGGCGAAATCGAGGGTGGCGGTCTGGTTGGTTTCGAGGGGGACGCCGGCGCGGACCTGGGACTGGAGGCCGGGGGCATCGATGCGGACGTCGTAGACGCCGGGGAGGAGGAGGGGGAGGTTATAGACGCCGGAGACGCCGGTGACGGCGGTTTTGCGGACGCCGGTGCCCGCGTTGGTGGCGGTGACGGAGGCGTTGGCGACGAGGGCGCCGGAGGGGTCGGTGACGGTGCCGGTGATGCGGGCGGTGAAGGTTTGGGGGAAGGCCGCGGCGGCGAGGAGGAGGGCGATACAGAGGGACCGCATAGGCCCAGTTTATCGAGTTAAACGGAATGGAGGATCAGCGCCAGGGGAGGGGGGCGGGTTCGGCGAGGACGGTTTCGCGGAGACGGGGGAGGGCTTCCTTTTGGACGAGGCCGCCGTAATACCAGACGACGAAGCCGGGGAGTTTGCGTTCGCGGACGGCTTCGATGGAGCGGATGAGGAGGTCGGGGCCGCTGTTGGTGACGTCGATGCCGGGGAGGAGGCGGGAGCGGGCGTCGGGTTTGAGGAAGGAGAGCTGGCGATCGAGTTCGCGGGTGAAGCCGTCGTAGTCGGAGCGGTAGATCTGAGGGGAGACGAAGTCGAGGGATTTGTCGGCCATCCAGACGGGGTATTCCTGGAGGAAGTTGACGTAGGAGAAGTTGAAGACGATGGGGGCGTTGGTGACGAGGAGGCGCCAGTTGGCGGACTTGATGGTCTGGTGGAGGTTGGAGACGAAGGCGTTGAGTTTGGCGGAGCGCCAGCGCATCCAGGCGGGGTCGCGTTCGTTGGCGGGGGGAGCGGCGCCGTCGTGTTCGGCGGCGTAGAGGGCTTTGGTGGCGTCGTCGTAGCCGCAGTTGAGTTCGGGGTAGCGGGCGCGGTCGAACTGGATGGCGGGGACGTCGTAGTTGGCGGCGAGTTCGCGCATGAGGTCGAGGAGGAACTGCTGGCCTTCGGGGTGGGCGTGGGCGATCCAGAAGCTGCGGGTGGTGCCAGCCCAGGAGAAGTCGGAGGTGCCGTCTTTGCGGCGGGCGAGCCAGTCGGGGTGGGCATCGACGAGGGGGGAGCGGGCGGCGGAGTAGCCGATGACGAAGCCGTATTCGACCCAGGGGATGACGGCGAGGCCGCGGGGTTTGGCTTCTTCGATGACTTCGGCGAGGACGTCGCGGCCGGCAAAGGCGGGGTCTGTGAGGAGGCCGGTGTGGCGTTCGAAGACGGGGCTGTTCCAGAGGGGGTAGCCGCGGGACCAGACGTTGACGAAGACGGCGTTGAAGTTGGCGGCGGCGAGGGCGTCGAGGGTGGCGGCGATGGATTCGCGGGACTGGAGGGGGGCGCGGTCGATCCAGACGCCGCGGAGTGCGGGTTCGGCGGCGGGGAGGAGGAGGGCGGCGAAGAGGAGGAGGGGGAGGGCTTTCATGCGGTACAGCAGGGCTACTGCTGAGTTTAGCGAACGGGGGCGGGGGTCGCGTACACTTTGCAGATGGACAGGCGATTGGGACGGCGGGCGTTTCTGGGGATGGCGGCGGGGGCGGCGGCGGTGGGGGCGGAGCGGCGGCCGAATGTGCTGCTGTTCATTACCGACGACGAGAGCTGGCGGGAGCGGAGCGCGTACGGTTGGTCGAAGCTGCCGACGCCGAATTTCGACCGGGTGGCGCGGGCGGGGGGTTTGTTTACGCGGGGGTATGCGGGGGCGCCGTCGTGCGCGCCGTCGCGGGCGTCGCTGCTGACGGGGCGGAACTTCTGGGAACTGGAGCAGGGGGCGTTCATCCAGGCCTGGCTGCCGCGGAAGTTCGAGGTCTTCCCTGCCCTGCTGGCACGGGCCGGGTACGCGATCGGACATACGGGGAAAACGTGGGGGCCGGGGGTCTATCCGCCGGAAGGGCACGGGCGGGAGGCGGTGGGGCCGGCGTTTCACCGGATCCGGGAGAAGGAGCCCGAGGAGGGCATTAACCCGATCGACTACGCGGCGAACTTTGTTTCGTTTCTGGACGGGCGTGGGGCCGGGCGGCCTTTCTTTTTCTGGGCGGGGGCGACGGAGCCGCATGCGCCGCTGGGGAAAGACAACTGGAAGAAGCTGGAGCGTCGGTACGGGGTGAAGCTGGAGGATATTCGCGTGCCGGGGTTCGTGCCGGACACGCCGGCGATGCGGCGGCACCGGGCGAACCTGGCGTACGAGATCTGCTATGCCGATGAACAGTTGGGGCGGATGCTGGGGGAGTTGGAACGGCGCGGGGAGTTGGAAGACACGCTGGTTATCGTGACGGCGGACAACGGGTCGGACCCGTCGCAGGCGGTGCGGTCGAAGACGACGCCGTACGACTGGGGGGTACACGTGCCGCTGGCGGTGGCTCTGGCCCGGTTGGGGCTGGAAGCGGTTCTGCTCGTCTCGGCGGTGGAAGTGGCGGCGGAAACATCAAGGCCACAGCATCCACGACTGAAGCCAAAATCTCTGCGAATCCAGATAAAGTCACCAGCGATAGCGAACGAAAGCCTATCACAGTAAACACATCCAATATCGCCAAGTCCCAAGGTGCGG
>CAYMTH010000315.1:0-6510 GCA_964393235.1 uncultured Solibacteraceae bacterium
CCGAAGTGTGCCCGCACGCCGCCGCCAATCCCGCGGCCCACACCCCCGATTGGGAACGCGACCTCGCCGAACTCCCCATCACCGATTGGGCCGCCAAACACCTCGGCTTCCACCCCGCCCCCAAGCAGGCCGAAGTCCTCAACTCCACCCATCGCAATCTCGTCCTCTGCTGCCACCGCAAGTGGGGCAAGACCATCACCATCTCGCTCAAGGCGCTCCACTACGCCCTCTCCGGCCCCAATCGCTCCATCGGCGTCCTCGCGCCCTCCCTCAAACAGGGCGGCCTCGTCGTCTACCGCGTCCGCGAATTCGCCGCCGCCCTCGGCCTCAAGTACCGCCGCTACATGGGCCGCGACTACTCCATCCAGCTCCCCAACGGCAGCCGGATCTACGCCATCCCGCACAACACCACCACCGCCCTCGGCGACGAAGCCGAAGTCCTCATCGTCGATGAGGCCGCCGTCGTCAAGGACGCCGTGCTCGAAGCCGTCTCCCCGTCCACCGCGCGCAAACGCAGCACCCAGTGGTTCCTCTCCACGCCCGCGCGCCAGTCCGGGAACTTCTATAACATCTGGCACGACAAATCGGACGACTACCACCGCATCCTCTCCACCGTCGCCGATACGCCCGAAATCGACCCGAAGTACCTCGAAATCTACCGCCGCGCCTCGCCCGCCCGGTACGACATGGACTTCGAGTGCCGCTTCGTCAAACCGGCCGACCGCCTCGTCCCGCGCGACTTCGTCGAGGCCATCTGCCGCTGGCCCGCCGGCGAAGGGCCCGCCACGCGGCCTCCGCAAAACGGCCAGCCGCAGCCCGCGCCGCCCCCGGCCCGCGCCCTGCCCATCCCGCCGAACCTGCGCGAGATCCTCGAAAACATGGTCCGCAAAGACTAACTCGCAACCAACCCCGCGCGCCCGCGGCCTTCCGCCCCCAAAGCGGATCGCCGCCCGGCCCGCCCCGGTCTTTGACAACTCCATATCCCCGCACCCCTTCACGGAGGTGCCGCGCAACCGTTCAGGTAAACTGAGAGGAAGTGAGTCTCATCACCCTCACCGTCCTCGGTTCCGGCACCTCCGTCGGCGTCCCGTCCATCGGCTGCGACTGCGATGTCTGCACATCCCCCGACCCGCGCGACAACCGCCTCCGCCCCTCCGTCTGGCTTCGCTACAACAACCGCGATGTCGTCATCGACACCACGCCCGACTTCCGCTACCAGGCCCTCCGCACCCGCATCCCCAAACTCGACGCCATCCTCCTCACCCACGGCCACGCCGACCATATCCTCGGCCTCGACGACGTCCGCCCCTTCAACTTCCGCCAGGCCGGCAACATCCCCGTCTACGGCAGCCCCGATACCATCCAGATCGTCAAACGCGTCTTCCAGTACGTCTTCCACGAGGGCAAGTCGGAATCCTCCCGCCCCAAGCTCGAGATCCGCGAAATCGCGGGCCACCCGTTCGAACTCTTCGATCAGCTCATCGTCCCCATCCCCCTCTTCCACGGCTCCATGCCCGTCTACGGCTTCCGACTCGGCCCCATCGCCTACCTCACGGACCATAACCGCATCCCCGACGAATCCATGCCCCTGCTCGAAGGCCTCGATACGCTCTTCCTCGACGCCCTGCGCTACAAGCCGCACCCCACCCACTCCACCGTCTCCCAGTCCCTCCAGATCGTCGAGAAGCTCCAGCCGCGCATCGCCTACTTCACCCATATCTGCCACGACCTCGGCCACCAGCGCGCCGAATCCATGCTCCCCCCGAACGTCCGCCTCGCCTATGACGGCCTGACCGTCACCGTGGACGCCTGAACCCATGCAGGTCTTCCGATCACTCGCGGATGCCGCCGGCCGGTTCGGCCCTTGCGCCCTCACCATCGGCAACTTCGACGGCACCCACCTCGCCCACCAGGCCCTCTTCCATGAGGTCGCCCTCCTCGCCCGGTCGAAAAACTGGCAGCCCGCCGCCCTGACATTCGACCCTCACCCCGCCTACGTCGTCGCCCCCGACCGCGCGCCCAAACGCATCACCGGCTTCGACCAGCGCACCGCCGTCATGGAAGCCTGCGGCCTCGCGAAGGTCTTGATCCTCCCCTTCACCCCGGACCTCGCCCGAGTCTCCCCCGAGGACTTCGTCACCGAAATCCTCGTCAAGACCCTCAACACCCGCGCCATCGTCGTCGGCGATAACTTCCGCTTCGGCCATAAACACGCCGGCGATATGCACCTGCTCGCCGAGCTTGGCCTCCGCCTCGGCTTCTCCACCCACATCGAGCCCGCCATCCGCTCCCGCTACGGCGTCATCTCCTCCACCCTCGTCCGCGAGGCCGTCTTCGCCGGCAAAATGGCCATGGCCCGCCGCCTCCTCGGCCGGCCCTATTCCCTCACCGGACCCGTCGTCCCCGGTCACGGCGTCGGCTCCAAACAAACGGTGCCCACCCTCAACATCGAGCCCGCCACCGAGGTCCTCCCCCCCGACGGCGTCTACATATCCCACACCCGGGACCTCCACGCGCCCCGCGCCTGGAACTCCATCACCAACATCGGCCTTCGCCCCACCTTTAACGGCGACCGCCGCACCATCGAAACCTTTTTGCTCGACCCCTTCGACGGCGCTACCCCCGCCTCGATCGAGGTCCAGCTCCTCCGCCGCGTCCGCGACGAAATCCGCTTTCCCTCGCCCGAAGCGCTCAAAACCCAGATCTTCCGCGACGTCGGCCGCGCCAACTCGTACCACCGCCGCCTCGCCCGCTGGCGCGTGGGTTTACAATAGAAAAAAGGAGTCTTTCTCGTCATCATGAGTATTTCAGAAGGTAAACGGAAGCATCTCGTCGCTCTGTCCGACGAACGGGGCGTCATCGCCGCCGCCGCTATGGATCAGCGCGGCTCCCTCCAGAAGTCCATCGCCGCGGCCAAGGGTATCCCGGCCAAGGAAGTCACCCAGGAGATGATGGAGGAGTTCAAGGTCGCCGTTTCCAAGGTCTTGACCCCCTATGCCAGCGCCATCCTCCTCGACCCGGAGTACGGCCTTCCCGCCGCCGCCGCGCGCGCCAAGAACGCCGGCCTGCTCCTCGCCTATGAGGAAACCGGCTACGACAACTCCCAGCCCGGCCGCCTGCCCGACCTGCTTCCCCATGTCTCCGCCAAGCGCATCAAGGACATGGGCGGCGACGCCGTCAAGATCCTGATCTACTACACCCCGTTTGAAGATCCGCAGATCAACGACATCAAGCACGCCTTCGTCGAACGCATCGGCTCGGAGTGCGAAGACAACCAGATTCCGTTCTTCCTCGAATTCGTCGGCTACGACCCCAAGGGCGGCGACGAAAAAGGCCTCGAATACGCCAAGATCAAGCCCGAAGTCGTCATCGGCTCCATGCAGGAGTTCACCAAGCCGCAGTACAAGGTGGACGTGCTGAAGGTGGAAGTTCCGGTCAACGCCAACTTCGTCGAAGGCTCCTCGGTCTTCAAGGGCCAGGCCGCCCAGTCCCGCGCCGAAGCGCTCGACCTCTATCGCAAGGCTGCCGACGTGACCTCCAAGCCGTTCATCTACCTGAGCGCCGGTGTGTCGAACGCGGAATTCAACGAGAGCCTGGCCATGGCTGCCGAAGCCGGCACGGACTTCTCGGGTGTCCTCTGCGGCCGCGCCACCTGGAAGGAAGGCATCCCGGTGTACGGCAAGCAGGGTCTCGCCGCTCTGGAAGACTGGCTCGCCACCGAAGGCGTGAAGAACATCCAGGCCGTCAACGCCAGCCTGAAGCCCGCCAAGTCGGTCTTCTCCCGCCTCGGCTAAACAAAAAAACCGAAGAACAAACCAACGGGCGACCCCACCAGGGTCGCCCGTTCCCATTTCCGCCCCTCCCCGCATCGCATAAAGTAGAGAGGTCCATGACCCGTCTCGCCCTCGCCTTCCTCGCCGGCCTCGCGCTTACCGCCGCGCCGCCGGTTATCCAGGTCTCCAAGCCCATGCCGCCGCCCGCCTGGGCCCTCGCCGAACGCGCCCTCCTCAAGGCCTACGCCGAGGCCGCCGAAGAGTTCGCCGCCCGCTACGTCGACGACCGGGGCTACTTCCGCTGCATCGAGCGCTGGGGCGGCAATGACGGCCCCGACGACGTCATGGAAACCTTCCACGCCTGGACCCTCCTCCACGCCCTCGGCGCGCCGGACTCCGTCCTCGACCTCTACCGCAAGATCTGGGAAGGCCACCTCAAACAGTTCACCGCCGCCCGCGCCCCTTCCACCCAGAAGGCGAAGGACGGCATGTTCTACCGCGAGTTCGTCGCCTCCTTCGACTGGGAGCACACCGGCGAAGGCCTCGCCGCCTTCCACCACTACGCCCTCTCCGCGCCCGCCGACGCCGAGTACCAGCGCCGCGTCCGCCGCTTCGCCGCGCTCTACATGGGCGAGCCCAACTACGACCCGCGCCACCGGATCATCAAGTCCATCCTGAACGGCTCCCGCGGCCCCATCCTCAACGAGGCCACCGTCCACGACTGGGGCGGCGAGCCCGTCGCCGGCGCCCCCGAACGCCTCGAGCGCTACAAGGCCGCCGGCAACGTCCGCGGCGACCACCCGCTCAACATGGGCGCCTGCTCGCTCGGCTTCAACGCCTTCGCCCTCACCGGCGAGAAGCGCTACCGCGACTGGGTCCTCGAATACGCCGGCGCCTGGCGCGACCGGATCCTGTCCAATAACGGCAACATCCCCACCAACATCGGCCTCGACGGAACCATCGGCGGCGAGTGGGGCGGCAAGTGGTGGGGCGGCACCTTCGGCTGGAACTTCGACCCCGCCGTCAGCGGCCGCAACTACTACATGCGCGGCGCCCGCACAGGGCTCGGCACCGCGCTCCTGCTCACCGGCGACCTCGCCTACGCCGAGCCGCTCCGCCGCCAGCTGGCCAACCTCTACGCCGCCAAACGCGAGGAGAACGGCCGCACGCTCCTGCCCCAGAAATACGGGCCCAACGGCTGGTACGGCTACACGCCCAACCAGTACTTCGAGGTCCAGCGCGACCTCTACCTCTGGTCCATGAACGAGGCCGACCTCGCCCGGCTCGGCGCCGACCCGTGGCTCAACTTCCTGCGCGGGCGCAACCCGGACCACCCCGCGCAGGCCCTCGCGAGGGACTTCGAACGCCTCCGCGCCCGCGTCGCCGCCATGCGCGCCGACGACTCGACGCCCGACACCCGGCCCTCTGACGGCGCCCAGCGCTTCTCGCCCGTCGCGACGGACACGCTGGTCAACCTGATGCTCGGCGCCAACGACCCCGGTTCCTCCGGCAACGTCCTGCACGCCCGGTTCCGCTACTTCGACCCCGCGCGCCGGCGCGCCGGCCTGCCCGAGGACGTCGCCGCGCTGGTCACCTCGCTCGGCGCCGCCGAGGCCACCGTGACGCTCGTCAACACGAGCCCGGTCCATGCCCGCGAGGTCGTCGTGCAGCTCGGGGCGTTCGCCGAGCACCAGGGGCTTTTCGTCGAAGCCGGCGGCCGGCGCACCGCTCTCGACGGCGCCCACTTCACGGTCAAGCTCGCCCCGGGCGCCGGGGAACGGCTCACCGTCGGCATGAAGCGCTACGCCAACCCGCCCACCGCTTCCCTGCCCTGGGACCGGTAGCCTACTAAAGCTGCCAGTTCAGCTCGCGGCCGTTCACGGTGACCTTCCGGAACCGCGGGGGCCACGCCGGCTTGGCCATCGTCGCGCTCCAGGCGGCGAAGGCGGCGCGCAGGTCGCGGACCACGTCGGGGTGCCGGGCGCTCAGGTCCTGCTTCTCGCCCACGTCGGCGTCGAGGTCGTAGAGCCCCGTGAACTCGTCGCCGAACTCGACCAGCTTCCACTTGCCCTTGCGGACCGCGCGGCCGTCGCCGGCGCGCCAGAACAGCGCCTCGTGCGGCGTGCCGCGGCCGTCGAGGAAGGGCAACAGGTTCACGCCGTCGAAGGCCGCGTCCGCGCGGAGGCCGGCGGCGGCGAGGAAGGTCGGCAGGATGTCGCGGCTCACGACGGGCTGGCGGTAGACGCGCCCCGCGGGCACGCGGCCGGGCCAGTGCAGGATCATCGGCACGCGGATGCCGCCCTCGAAGTAGGTGACCTTCTCCCCGTTGAGCGGGCCGTTCGTCCCGGCGCCGGTCATCACCGGGCAGCCGTTGTCGCTCAGGAACACGACCATGGTGTTGCGGCGGTCCACCTTCGCCATCACCGCGCCCACCAGATCGTCGAGGGCGACGGTCATGGCAGCCAGGTGCCGGTGCTTCTCGCCCTTCACATGGGCCACGCGGTCGAGGTACTTCGCCGTGGCGTGCAGGGGCGTATGGATGGCGTTCGGGGCGAGGTAGAGGAAGTAGGGGTTGGCCCGGTTGCGTTCGAGGAAGGCGACGGCCTCAGCGGCGAAGGCGTCGGTGAGGTAGCGGTCCTCCTCAACGGGCTCATAGCCGCGGCGGACCGGATCCTCGCGGCGGTCCGGGACGCGGCCGCGCTCGCCGTCGGCGGCGGCGGCAGCCCCGCCGGGAGTG
>CAYMTH010000316.1:0-907 GCA_964393235.1 uncultured Solibacteraceae bacterium
TCAGCCCTTCGCCACCATCACCGCCCCGTCCACCATCAACTTCTTCAGCCGTGTCGCCGTTCCGGTGGACATGCCCGAGGCCGAAAAGAACGCACTCCTCTGCGGCTCGATTCTCGGCCGCCCCGTCGCGCTTCCTCCGCCGGTTCTTGCCCCCGGAGAGGAAGGCCGTCAACTGGCCGCCGCCCGCCTGCGGAAGCTGGGCCTCGAGGAGACACCCTACTGGGTAGTCTGCGCCGGGGACGGCCCCCCGCAGGGACTTCGCAACTGGGAAATCGACAAGTGGATCGAGCTCTGCCGCCGCCTGATCGATGAACACGGCATCCGCATCCTGTTCATTGGCTCGGAGAGCGAGCACGCAAGCACCTCCGCCATTCAGACCGGCCTCGGCCGCGCGGCAGCCTCCACCGCGACCATCACCGGTCACACCGTCACTATCGCCGAACTCATCGGCCTTATCGACGGCGCCAAGGGCTACATCGGCAAGGACACCGGCCCCATGCATTTCGCCGCGGCCCTCGGCAAACCCGTCGTCGCTCTGTTCGGCGGTGGCAACTGGCCCCGATTCCTGCCCCAGGCCACAACCGGCGCCGCCATCACCGTCGATATGCCCTGCCAGGGATGCTACTGGTTCTGCCGCCTGGAGCGATCCCATTGCGTAAAGGCGGTGCCCGTTTCGGCTGTCTTCGAGGCCGCCTCCGCCGCGATTCGCGGCCAAGCCGGCGCTTTCCAGGCGAAACTGCTCCCGCGGGACCCGCAGTTCGATGCCAGGATCTACCGTGAATTGTACGCGGCCGCGCAGGACGCCCATCGCAGCCTGGAAACCGAACGCGCGAACTTTTCCCAATGGCACGAGGACCGCCTCCGCGACATCGCCGCTGATGATCGTCGAATTGTTCCACTCGGCGCT
>CAYMTH010000316.1:917-6506 GCA_964393235.1 uncultured Solibacteraceae bacterium
ATCGCCCAACTGCCCACCGAGGTCGATGCAGTCCGCGCCGCCCTGGCCCGCCTCCCCGCTGTCCCGATCGACAACAGCCCCCTCCCCGAGCAGATCGCCGCGGCCCGCGCCGAGTTGGAGCAACTCTCCGCGCAGATCCACGAATACGAGACGCGCCGGGAGCCGGGCCAGGATGGCGAAGCCCGACCCGCCAACACCGCCTCCCTCGAAACCGAGATCGCCGAACTTTGCCACCAGCTGCACTTGAGCCGCCAGCGTTCCGAGCGCGCGCTCGAACTCGAACATGAGGTCGAGTCACTCCTGTCCCGGCTCGCCGCCGAGACCGCTGACAAAGACCGCCTCTCAAGCGCCCACCTGGAACAGGCGCTTCTCACCACCCAGCTCCGCGCCGAAATCGACTCCATCGAGAGCCGCCACCTCGGCCGCATGGCCGACCTCGAAAAGGCTCTCGCCCAAGAAAAACGTCAGAACGAATTCGGGCTCGCCCTCGTCCCCGACCTGCGCGACGAACTCCTCGAAGCCCACGCCGAGAATACAGCGCTCCGCGACAGCATCCGCAACTTCGCCGCCTCGGTCGGTCGACCCGACCTCCCCATGGCGGACCTCCTCGCCGAAGCCGCCGCCCTCCACGAGGCCGTCCGTCGCTTCGCCGCCTCCCTCGGACTTCCGAACAAATCCGCCCCCTCCCTCTTCTCCGGAGTCGCCGCCCGCCTCACTGCCGCCGAGTCCGATATCGCGCAGTTCTCGGCGATTCTCGGCGAGTACCTCGGCGACAACGACACCCGCACCACTTGGCGCGACAGCCTCACACGCCTCGAACAGGACCGTCAGCAGCGCCTCGATATCATCCACCGCCTGACGGCCAGCCTCGAAGCCATCGAGAAGGATCGAGCCGACCGCGGCGCCCAGATCGACGCCCTCCATGCCCACATCGCCAACCTCGATCGCGAGCGCCGCAACCTTGAGGCCGCCACCGGATTCCGCCTTCTTCGCGCCCTCCGCCTCCTGTAGGCCGCAATTCGAGTTAACCTGAAAGGCAATCTCCCATACGCCAATGACCGAAAACACCTGGCCGCCGGATTTCCGCTGGTCAACCTTGGTAGCCCCTGTTGGGGCTGAGCCTGCCGCCTTCGGCTCGCCGGAGGACCTGCCGGGCGCCAATGCCACCGCGCTCTATAACGCCATTGCCTGTGCCGCCGCCGTTCCCGCCGGTGACATCGTTCTCTCCCACCTCGACCCCCGCGCCGCCGCCGCGGCCTCCCGTTCCGCCGCCGACGACGCGACTATCTTCTTCGTCCACTCCGACCTCGCCCATCTCCGCTCCGCCTTCCAACTCCTCTCCCGCTCCGGCCTCGACCAGCCCATCATCTTCTTCCACGGCCACCTCCGCGAACTTCTCCGCGAAATCCCCGTCCGCCCCATGCTGGCGGCCACCGCCGATTCCGCCGGGATAATTGACCTCTGGGACGCCCTTCCCGCTCGCGCCCTCCTCATCGTCGCCGGCCCCTTCCCCGCCTCCGCCTCCTGGCAGCGCGACGGTTACCTCGAACCCGTCCACGCCACCCCCGGCTACGCGTCGTTTGAAACCACCGCCCGCTTCCCTTTCCATCCGCCCACCCGCTTCCCCGCCCGGCTCCGACGCCAGGTCCGCGCCAGCCTCCTCGCCCGCTACTTCTCCCGCGACGCCCAGCCCGGCGCCACCTACACCCCCGTCTCCGACCTCACCGTCGACGCCCGCGAATGGTGGCGCGACAGCTCCAATAACAACGCCGGCGGCTACGCCGGCTGGCCCTTCCGCATCCAGCCCTCTCTCAGGCTCCCCGACACCCTCCCTAACGGCGAACGCTGGCCCCTCATCTCCATCGTCACCCCCACCTATAACCAGGGCCAGTACATCGAGGAAACCATCCTCTCCGTCAAGCACCAGAGTTACCCCCGCATCGAACACATCATCATGGACGGCGGCTCCAAGGACCAGACCGTCGCCATCATGAACCGCTACCGCGACTCCCTCGCCGCGGCCGTCTCCGAAAAGGACCGCGGCCAGGCCCACGCCATCAACAAAGGCATGGCCCTCGCCACCGGCGACATCCTCACCTGGCTCAATAGCGACGACATGCTCGCCCCCGGCGCCCTCGCTTCCATCGCCATGGGCTTCCACCTCTCTCAGGCCGACCTCGTCGCCGGCATCGTCTACCTCCGCTCCAACAACCAGTTCGTCGACTCCCATCTCACCTGCTGCCCCCCCGGCCCCCTCCCCCTCGACCGGATCCTCGACCTAGACGGCGGCTGGAACGCCGGCCAGTTCTTCTACCAACCCGAGGTCATGTTCTCCCGCGACGCCTGGGAACGCGCCGGCGCCACCGTGCGCGAAGATCTCTACTACTCGATGGATTACGACCTCTGGGTCCGCATGGCCGAGGCCGGCGCTCGCCTCCATGTCATCGGCCGCCCCATCGCCTGGTTCCGCGTCCACGACGAACAGAAAACCTCCGTCGCCGAAAAGTTCATGGCCGAACTCCGCGGCTACGTCGACGACTACAACGCCAAACACCAACGCACGCCGTCCCCCGCCCCCGCGTCCCGTCCCACCCGCCGCCAGTTGCGTATCCTCATGCTCAACGATCACGGCTACAAGTTCGGCGCCGGCATCGCCCACCGCCGCACCGCCCATAGCCTCGCCCTCGCCGGCCACGACGTCCGCGCCGCCGCCTTCCTCCCTGAGCCCGGCCACCACGGCCGCCCCTCCGACCTCTCCAGCACCGACGTCCGTAACGCCGTCGACGCCGTCAACCCCGACATCGTCATCACCGGCAACATTCACTCCGCCACCCAGGAGCCCTGGCACCTCGGCGTCATCGCTGAGAAACACCCAACCCTCTCCGTCCTGCACGATTTCTGGCTCCTCACCGGCCGCTGCGCCTACCCCAACCCGTGCGGCAAAAACCTCACCGGCTGCGATGCCTCCTGCCCCACCGCCGGCAATTACCCCAAACTCGCCCCCAACCTGATCGCCCCCACCTTCGCCCAAAAGCAAAAGCTGCTCTTCTCCCAAACCCACCTGGCCCTACTCGGTAACTCCTCCTGGACCTGCCGCGAAGCCGAGCGTTTCCTCACCGCCACTGGCGCCGGCCGCCCCCACGTCCCCGTCGTCCCCTTCCGTCTCAGCTTCCCGGTCGATACATTCGTCCCCCTGGACCGCCCCACCGCACGCCGCCGCCTCGGCCTTCCCGAGGACCGCTTCATCGTCCTCCTCTCCGGCGACCTCTACGACGAACGCAAAAACACCCCACTCGCCCTCCGCGCCGTCGAGAATCTCCAACTCCCCAACCTAACCATCGTCAGCCTCGGCTACGTAAAGCCCGGCGAATCCTTCTCCTTCGACGTCCGCCGGCCCGGCCACCTCACAGATCCCGCCCTCATCGCCTCGTACTATGCCGCCGCCGATGTCCTCGTCGCCCCCAGCGCCGAAGAGACCTTTGGCCAGGTCTTTCTCGAAGCCTCCGCTTGCGGCACCCCCGTCATCGGCATCCGCGGCTCCGGCATGCAGGAAGCCGTCGTCGACGGCGTCACCGGAATCCTTGTCGACGAGTGTTCCACCTCCGCCATCGGCGCCGCCGTCCTGGAACTCTACCGCCGCCCCCGCCTCCGCGAGGCCATGGGCGCGTGGGGCCGCATCTGGGCCGAAAACGAGTGGTCCCCCGAGGCCGCCTACTATCACATGTTCCAGGCCTGGCGCCGCCTGGGTCTCCTCGACCAGCTCGGCGTCCAGCCCAAGATCGCCTTCCGTATGTCCCCCGTCGACGTACCCGAGCCCCGGCTAATCAACAGTTCCACCGGCGCCACCCTCGCCGATCACTCCATGGGCTTCGAGGAAGGACCCTTCCCGGAATACAATCTCCCCGTCTTCCGCTGGGCCTACGGTCCTGTCTCCCGACTCAAGCTTAACGTGCCCACCGCCGGCGCCTATTCGTTCGTCCTCAAATACCGCAATCTCCACGAAGGCCAGCGCGTCACCGTTCGCCTCGATGGCGGCGAGGTCGGCACATTCAGCCTCCCGGTCACCGGCATCAAGAAGGGCCGCATGCTCTGCGCCCCCGCCGCCGTTCATGCCTCCGAATGTGAAATCGAGCTCGAGTTCGCCCGCTGGATGGACCCCAACGTCGAGGGGCGGCCGCTCGCCATCGTCGTCACCGATGTCATCCTCCTGCCGGAAGTGAAGCGCGCCGCTGCCGTCTCCTGACGGCTTACTTCCCAGCCCCCAGGTGCCGGTCGAAAAACGCCTTCACGCGCGCCAGATTCTCCGGCGTCTGAAACAACGGCCCGCCGTGCCCGGCCCCGCGCAGCACGTCCATCTCCACCGTCGTCCCGGCCGCTTTCAGCGCATCCAGCAGGATCTCGCTCTGCTCCATCGGAACCAGCGGATCCGCGTCCCCGTGCTGAATCAAAAACGGCGGATCGTCCTTCGACGCGTACTTCGCCGGATTCGCCCGCTCCGCCAACTCCGCGTTCTGCTGCACCGGCCCACCGACCAACTGGCTCTCCGGCGACTCCGGCGAATCGTGGTCCATCCGTGACGGATGATGCGACATTCGCGTCACCCGCGTCGGCCCGAACCAGTCCACCACCGCCTGCACCCGGCTCGACACGCCCGTCACCCCATGTCGCCCCTCCAATTCCGCCACGTCTCCCGTCGTCCCCAGCATCGCCACCAGGTGCCCGCCCGCCGACGAACCCCACACCCCGATGCGCCCCGGGTCGATCCCGTACTTCCCCGCGTTCGCCCGCATCCACCGGATCGCCGCCTTGCAGTCTTCCAGGTTCGCGGGAAACGGCGCCTCCTGCGTATACCGGTACCCGACGCTTGCCGCCGCGTATCCCTGCCGCGCCAGCGCCGCCACCGGCGCCTGATCCTTCGTCCCCGCCCGCCACGCGCCCCCGTGAATCCACACCACCAGCGGCCGCGCCCCTCCCCCCGCCGTCTCCGGCAGATAGAGGTCCAGCTTCATCTCCCGCTCGCCGGCCTTCGCATAGACGATATCCCGCTCCACCCGCACGCCCGCCGGCGCCGGCCGCGCCGGTCCCGGCTTCGGAATCCCCGCGGCTTCGCTGAACAGCGCCGCCCGGCTCCCCGCCGGCATCGCCAACGTCGGCCGCCCGCGCAAATACCCCCGCCCGGCCAGAAACACGTCGGTCATGTACAACGTCGATGCATGCCACGAATAGTCCCCGCCCGGCTTGTCGTTGAAGAACCCGTGCGGCTGGTCCTTGGCGGAGTAGAGTTCGATCGGCACCTTCAGGGCCCGCGCCGCCTGAAAATACGCCTGCGCGGACGGATAGAAACCGTCCTTCGTTCCGAAGAACATCACCATCGGCGGCGACCCCGCCCGCAGATACGCCTTCGGGGACCACTCCGCCGGCGCCCGATCGCCGAAATCCACCACCGGGTTATACAGCACCAGCAAATCCGGCCGAGCCGAAACTGACGTATCTTCCCCCGCCGCGTCGAACGGTTGGTCCGCCAGCAGCGTCATCGCGCACGTCGCCCCGGCCGACCCGCCCCCCGCCGCCAGGCGCCCCGGGTCGATC
>CAYMTH010000317.1:0-6503 GCA_964393235.1 uncultured Solibacteraceae bacterium
CGAAAAGCCGATGACGCTCTTCCACGCCGAGGGCCAGTGGATGATCAAGGCCGCACGCAAGTACAACCGCGTCGTTCAGGTCGGTACCCAGCAGCGCTCCGGCCTCCATTACGCCCGCGCCCGCAAACTCATTCAGGACGGCGCCATCGGCAAGGTCCTCTCGGTCCGCTGCCAGTCGGCCCGCAATATCATGCCCGGCTTCTCCGTCCCGCCGCCCGGTGCCGTGCCCAAGGACTTCGACTACGACATGTGGCTCGGGCCCGCCCCCGCGCGCCCCTACCAGGCCCACCGCGGCATCTATCACTTCCGCTGGTTCTGGGACTACTCCGGCGGCCAGATGACCAACCTAGCCGCCCACTCGCTCGACATCATGTACTGGGCGCAGAACACGCGGGGGCCCAAGTCGGTCGTCTCGGTTGGCGGCCGCTACGCGCTTCAGGACGACGGCGAGACCCCCGACACCCAGGACGCCCTCTTCGACTTCGGAACCTGGACCGCCGCCTGGTACCACCGCGAAGCCTCGCGCGGCACCCCCCGCGGCGGCGCCTACCCGTCCGTCGGCACCGAGGGCAGCCTTACCATCGACCGCGGCGGCTTTGAAATCGTTCCCGACCTCAAGATCGATCCCGCCGCTGCCATCCCCCGCTTCCAGGGCCACCCCGGCGGCGGGCCTCAAGTTTCCGCGGCCAAGCCCGAGCCCTGGACTCAGGCCATGAAGGAAAAGGGTTCCAGCGAGCAGCAGTTCGACCTTCACGTCCGCAACTTCATCGATTGCATCAAGACGCGCCAGCGCCCCGTCGCCGATGTCGAGGACGGCCACCGTGTCGCCACCGCCTGCCATCTCGCCAATATCAGCCTCCGCACCGGCCGCAAGCTCCAGTGGGATGCGGAAAAGGAGACGATCGCCGGCGATGCCGAAGCCGCGCGCATGCTGGTCCGCCCCTATCGCAAACCTTGGGATAGGGTCCTCGCCAGCTTCAATCTCTAAACCGCGCCGCGATCGCCGCCGCGATCCGGTCCAGCGCTTTCACCTCGCACGCCGCCCCGGCCTCCACCGCCGCCCGCGGCATCCCGTAGACCACGCTGCTCGGCTCGTCCTGCGCGATCGTCCAGCAGCCCGCGTGCCGCATGTCGAGCAGACCGCGCGCCCCGTCTTCCCCCATCCCGGTCAGCAGCACGCCCACCGCCCGCCCGGCCGCGGCCCGCGCCACCGTAGAGAACAAAATGTCGACGGCCGGCCGCTCGTGCCACACCTTCGGGCCCAAGTCGAGCCGCACTTCAAACCGGTCCCCCACCCGCGCCACGCGCATGTGCTGGTCTCCCGGCGCCACCAGCGCCAGTCCGTTCCGCACCACGTCCCCGGGCGACGCCTCCCGCGCCTCCCATCGCGTCATGCGGTTCAACCGCGCCGCGAACGAAGCGCTGAACATCCGCGGGATGTGCTGCGCGATCACCACTCCCGGCCCGTCCTCCGGCAGCAGGCTCAGCACCCGTTCCACCGCCTCCGGCCCCCCCGTCGAGGCGCCGATCGCCACCAGGTGCGTCGAGATCGGCCGCGCCACCAGCCCGACCGGCTTCCCCGCCCAGCTTTCGATCGCCCGCGCCACCGCCCCGGCGGTCTCGTCGTCGTCAAGTCGTCGCGTCACGACGCCCGCATACGCCGTCCCCGCCGTTCCCGTCCGGCAGATCGAGATCACCGGCATCGGGTAGTGCCGCAACAGGCGCTCGGCAAACGCGCCTCCTTCGTTTCCGGACAACTCCGCGTCGAGTACCAATACCGCCGGCCGCGCCAGGACGATCCGGTCGCGCGCTTCCCGCACCGTCGCCGCCGTTTCGCATCGCCAACCCGGCAGTTGCTCGATCTTCTCCGCGGCCAGTTCCCGCAGGCGCCGCGAACCGTCGGCAACCAGCGCCACGCGCGTCCGCTCCACCGCCCGTTCCCTCATTCCGCCGATGGCCCCCAGTTTACCCGTAGATCCATCCAGCCATCTTCGAGAACCAATGCCCGGTAGACACCGCTCCGGCCCCGTTCCGCCGGGCGCCGCACCTCCGGCGACGACAGGGCAAACAGCCCCTCCTGTTCGAACCGGCTCAGGAACGCTCCGCAGACCATGTTGCCAAGCTCGCCCATCACCTGGTCCACTTCCAGCTCGCTTACGCCCGTCCCCACTTCCGTGCCGAGAAAGCTTCCCGCCATCGCCTCCGCGGTCCCGGGATCCAATTCCATCCGGAACTCGCCCGCGGCCTCGCCGGAAAACTCCACCCGGACGCCGATCGCCGGTGGACGTTCCGCGCCGGCCCGCTCGCTCTCCTCCAGAATGTCGGTGAAGAACATGACGTTCAAAACATCCCGGGCGGCTCCCACCAGCTCCGCCGCCATCACCTCATTTCGCCGCGCGATTTCCGGACTCATCTCTCCCCCTCCCGTCACCCTACTCTCCTCCCAGAATCTGCTGCACCTTCAACCGGATCATCTCCGGCTGGCACGGCTTGCTGATGTAGCCGCGCGCTCCCAGTTCGCGCAGACGCATCACGCGCCGCTGCGTCGCGTCGGTCGAGATGATCAGCACCGGCACCTGCGCGTCCTGCTCGTTTTCCTTCAATTTCTGCACGAACTCCTCGCCGTTCATCACCGGCATGTTCAAGTCCGCGAAGATCAGATCCAGCCGGTTCGGCTCCCGGTTCTCCACGGCCACGATGTCGAGCGCCTCCTGGCCGTTGGATGCTTCAAAGACCTTCTTCACCGGCAGCGAGGCCAGTTGCACCGTTCGCCTTACATAGGCCCGCATCGCGGGCGAATCGTCCACAATCAATATCCGAAGCGAGTTCATTTTCCGTATTCCTTTCCGGCCGTTGCTCCCGGCCCTGGCGGCATGCGCAGCCAGAATTCCCCCGTCCCCACGTCGAGGCCCAGGTTGCGTGACGTCGTTCCTCCCACCGCCTCCATCTCCACCATCACGCCAAGCTGCCACAGCAGCTTCCGCGCCGCCATATAGTTGCGCTTGCCCACCGCCAGCTGCGCGTTGTCGCTCAAAATCTGCGCCCCGCCGGCCAGCCGCACCCGCAGTCGCCGCCGGTCCGCCCCCAGCTGTTCGAGCGATCGCAGCAGCAACGGTATCCCCGTGTCGGCGTACATCGCCGGCTGTGCCTTCGCCCGCTCCGCGTCCTGTCGCGAATCCGGCAGCATGAAGTGCAGCAGCCCGCCCACGCCCGCCGCCGCGTCGTAGGCCCCGATCGCGATGCACGAGCCGAGCGCGTAGGTCACCAGTTGCGCCGACCGGTCCGCCGAACACCGCACGTCCGAGATGCCCACCACCATCAACGCCATCGCCCGTCTCCTTCGGCTCCGGAACGCCGTCGGTAGACCGCCGGCTGGACATACTCCAATTGCGCCTCCAGCCCCGTCAGTCCCTCGGCGTGCCCCACCACCAGATGTCCGCCCGGCGATACCCGCCGGATCAGTTTCTCGGCGATTCGCGTCTTGGTTTCCGGGGAAAAGTAGATCATCACGTTCCGGCAGAACACGAACGGAAACGGACCGATCTGCGGAAACGGGTCCACCAGATTGAGCCGCCGGAAATGCACCATGTCGCGCACCGGGCCCCGCACCCGCCAACTGCCGGCCTCGTCCGGGGACGGTTCGAAGTAACGGTCCCGCCAACCGGGCGGCAACGGCGCCAGCCGCTCCTCCCCATAGGCGCCGCGCTTGGCCGTCTCCAGCGCCTGTACGGACACGTCGGTGGCCAGAATGCGGAGCCGCTCGCCGGCCGCCGGCCCCCAGACCTCCCGCCCCACCATCGCCAGCGTATATGGCTCCTCGCCCGTCGACGCCGCGGCGCACCAGATCGTCGCCATCTGTTCCTCACGCGGATGCGCCGCAAGCCGGCCCCGCAGCCATTCGAAATGCTCCGGCTCCCGCCAGAACGCCGTGTGGTTCGTCGTCAGCCGGTCCAGCAGGCCATCAATCAATGCGCCGCCCCCGTCTCCCAGCAGCCGCCGCATGTAATCGGCCGCGTCGCTGATTCCCAGCTCGCGCATGTGGCGCGCCGCCCGCGCCCGCACCAGCGTCTCCTTGCCGGGGCGGTCTCGAGCCCCAGTCGGTCGGTCGCCAGCGCCTGCACCCGGGCCACCGCCGCCATCGACAGTCGTCGCGTCTCTCTAGCGGGCAACGCCATACGACTCCCCTCCCGCCAGTCCGTCCAGATCCAGAATCATCCCCACGCTCCCGTCGCCCAGAATCGCGCCGCCCGCCACGCCCCGCACCCGTCCCACCCAGTCGCCCAGGCTCTTGATCACCACTTCCTGTTTCCCGATGACTTCGTCCACCGCCAGCGCCAGGCGTTTGCCGCCCGTCTCCACCACCAGCAGCACCGACTCTCCGGCCGGCCCCGCCGGCCCGCCGGTCTCGCCCAGCATCGCCTCCAGTCGCGTCACCGGCACCACCCGGTCCCGCACCAGCGTGATTTCCCGGCGGCCCTCGACCGTATACACTTCCGCCGCGCCCGGTTTGAGGATCTCCCGGACCGTGAACAGCGGCAGGATGAAACGGCGCCCGCAGTGCCGGATCACGAGCGCGTCGATGATCGCCAGCGTCAGCGGAACGCGCAACAGAAAAGTCGTTCCCTTGCCGACCTCGCTGCGCACCTCCACCCGCCCACGCAACCGTTCGATTTCCCGCCGGACCACGTCCATTCCGACGCCCCGGCCCGATACCCCGGTCACCTCCTCGCTGGTCGAAAAGCCCGGCGCGAAAATGTAGTCGAGCGCCTCGGCGGCCGTCGCCTGATCGCCGGCCAGCCCCCGCTCCCGGGCCTTGCGCAGAATCCGCTCGGGGTCCATCCCGCGTCCGTCGTCGGAGACTTCGATCACCACCTGGCCGGACTGATGCATCGCCGCCAGCCGCACACGTCCCTCCACCGGTTTGCCGGCAGCCTCCCGCTGCTCGGGCGTCTCCAGCCCGTGGTCTACCGCGTTGCGCACCATGTGCATCAGAGGGTCGGCCAGATGTTCGACGATCGTCCGGTCCAGTTCGGCGTCCTCGCCCGCCGTCTCGAGCACCGCCAGTTTGTGCGAGTCCCGCACCAGGTCGCGGAACACCCGCGTCATGCGGCGAAAGGTCTGCCCGATCGGCACCACGCGCAGCGCCATCGCCGTTTTCTGCAGCTCGCTGGTGATGCGGCCCAGGTGGTTCAGATTGCGCAGCGTGCGCGTGTCGCCGATCCCCTGCACGGCCGGGTCGAGCTGCACCAGCGACTGCGCAATCACCAGTTCGCCCACCAGGTCCACCAACTGGTCAAGCTTTCCCGTGTCCACCTTGACCGCGGACCGCTGCGTCGTCTCCGTCGTCCCGGTCGGCGTCCTCCGCGCCGCGGTGGCAGGCGTATCGGCCGTTTCGGCTCCCGCCATCACCTCGCTGCGAATCGCCGCGTAAAGCCGGTCGAGCAGTCCGGTCGGCTCCTCGGGCAGACTGACCTCCTCGCCCTGGTCGAGATGCTCGGCCGCCGTGGCGACTTCGGCCAGAAAGTCCGCGCTCGCCAGCGCGACATCGATCAGCCGGGAACTCACCGCCCGCGTCCCGTTGCGGACCTCGTCGAGCAGGTTCTCGGTCTGGTGTGCCACCTCGCGCGCCGATTCGGCTCCGGCGATCGCCGCCAGTCCTTTGATCGTATGGAACTGCCGGAATAGCGAGTGGACCGCTTCGGCATCGTCTGGCGCCGCTTCCAGCCGCAGCAGTTCCTGCTCGATGGCCCCCAGATGTTCACGCGTCTCGAGTACGAAGTCCGCCCACGGCATGCCGGGTCCGGCCGGCTTGGCCGACGCGAACCGTTCCTCTAGCTCCGCTTCGGCTTCAAACTGCAGCTGTTCGGCCCGCTCGGTGAGCGCACCCCGCTCCGGTGCGTCCTCCCCTTCGAGCAGCGCCAGCAGTTCGCGCGCCCGGGCCGCCGTGCGGCTCATTTCCAATTCGGCCGCGCAGGCCGCCGCCTCTCTCCCGTGACGGACGAGTTCCGCGCGCCGGCCGGCGTCGTCCCGGCCGTCCGGCCAGTCGAGTACGCCCGCCGTCACGGCCTCGAGCAGTCGCAGCAGTGCGGCTTCGCGTTCCATCCTACCGTTCCACCCCCGGCAGCGTGCCCGGAGGTTCCAGCACGGTTTCGATCGCGAGCAACAACTTTACTTTTCCCCGGCACTTGGCGATCTGGCGCACGAACCCGGATTCCATCCAGTCGCCGGCCAGTGCCGCCGTGTCTTCCACGTCGCCGGATTGAATCTGCAGGACCTCCGAAACCCCGTCGACCGCCGCTCCCACCGGGGACCGCAGCTTTTTGCCGTCCGCCTGCAGCACCACGATGCAGCTCCGCGCGCTCCGTTCCGCGGCCGGCATGCCGAGCCGCCGCCGCAGATCCATGACCGGCACAACCTTGCCGCGCAGGTTGATCACCCCCGGTACATGCTCGGCCACCTGCGGCACCGGCGTTACGTCCTGCCAGGGAATGATTTCCCGGACG
>CAYMTH010000318.1:0-6495 GCA_964393235.1 uncultured Solibacteraceae bacterium
GCCGCACCAGCCCCATCGCCCCTTCCTTCAATGCCCCCGTCGGCGCCCCCGTCGCCGGGTCCTTCACGATCTCCCCGTACCCGCTGAACTTCGTGTCCTTCGTGATTCCAGCCAGCGCCAGCGCCTTCGAGTTCACCCACGCCGTGTGCCCGTCGTAGGCGGCCAGAAACACCGGCCGGTCTTTCACTACAGCGTCGATCTCCTCCCGCCGCGGCAACCGTCCCTGAGGCACACAAACGTACTCCCACCCGCGCCCGCTCAGCCACCCCGTCCCCGGATTCGCCGCTGCAAACCGCGCGATCTCCTTCTGCATCCCCTCGAGTGTGCAGATTCCGTTCAAGTCGATCTGCGACAACCCCAGCGATCCGCCCAGAAAGTGCAAGTGCGCGTCCTGAAATCCGGGCACGGTCAAGCGTCCGCGCAGGTCGATCACCCGCGCGCCCTTAGCCGCCCCGCCCACCTCCGCATCGGACCCTACCGCCGCGATGCGGTTTCCCCGCACCAGCACCGACTGCGCCCACGGCCGCGCCTCGTCCCCCGTCCACACCTTTCCGTTCCGCAGCCACAGATCCTCGGCCCAGACACTGCACGCAAACAGCAACAGGTAACGCATCACCAAAAAGAATCGCACACGCTACGCCGTCTGGTACGGCAACTGCAGTCGCGCCACGCACCCGCCGCGGTCCTCGCGATTCCCCAGCGTCAACGTCCCGCCGTGGCCTTCCGCGATCTGCCGGCACAGCACCAGCCCGATCCCCGATCCACCCGGCTTCGTCGTAAAGAACGGCACGAACAGGTTCGCCGTCGCCGCCAGTCCCGGCCCCTCGTCGAGAATCTCGACCACCAGCTGCCACCGCTCCACGCGCCACGTCACCACGATCTCGCCCCCGAGTCCTTCCATTGCGTCCGCCGCGTTGCGGACCAGGTTAATCAGCGCCTGGTCCAACTGATCCCCATCGGCCCGCACCGTCACGTCCGGACCCGCCTCCACCCGCACCGGGGTCCGCGTTTCCATGCGCACCGCCCGCTGCACCCAATCGGCCACCCGCACCGGCCCGAGCGCCGGCCGCGGCAGCCGCGCCAGCTTCGCGTACGCCCCGAGGAACCGGGCCAGCGCCTCGGCCCGGTTGCCGATGATGCCCAGTCCGCGCGTCATGTCCTCGCGCCAGTCCTCCGCCAGGGGCTCCCGCTTCAGGATCGTCTCCAGGCTCCCGGCGATCGACTTGATCGGCGTCAGCGAGTTGTTCAATTCGTGACCCAGCACACGCACCAGCCGCTGCCACGCCTGCAGTTCCTCTTCGCGCAGCGGCCGCGTCAGGTCGGTGATCACCAGCAGTTGATGCGGCAGGCCGCCCTCGCGGAATGACGTCCGCGTCACACCCCACCGCCCGAATCCGCCCGGAAACGCGCGTTGCACCGTCTGCTCCGCCGCGCCGGAAAGAAAATCGCCAAGGCCAAGGTCCTCCGCCGGCAGGTCCATCGCCCGTTCGGCCGCCGCGCCCACCAGTCGCTCGCCGGCCCGGTTCAGCAGCTTCAATTTCCCGTGCTCGTCGAAGGCGAAGATCGCGACGTCGATCTCCTCCATCACCTTGCGCAGCAGCGTTGTCGCTTCCATCGCGCCCAGCCGCTGCGCCCGCAGCGTGGCGCCCATCGCGTTCACCTGCTGCATCACGTCGCTCAGCGCGTCGTCACCCTCCGCCCCGCGTGCCCGGATCGAGTAGTCGCCCTCGCGCATCGCCTCCAGCAGATTCGCGATCGTCCGCAGCGGCGACGCCACCCGTTCCCGCACCGCCGACGCGAAGCCCAGCCACGATCCGCCCAGCACCAGCGCCGCCGTCCACAGCACCTTCGGTGGATAGTCCCCCGTTCCCAGCACCCACACCGCGAACAGGATCGAAGGCAGACCCGCCGCCAGCGCCAGCAACTGCGCGCGCCGCTCGTGCGAGATCCGCTCCTTCCGGTCCATCTACAGTCCGTACCGCTCCAGCCGCCGGTAGAGCGCGCTTCGGCTCAGCCCCAGCACCCGCGCGGCGTGGCTCACGTTGCCGTCGTTCTTCGCCAGCGCCTTTTTGATCAGGAAGACCTCCACCTCCTCCAGACTCATGTCCTCCAGCCGCCCCGCGCTCTCGCGGTGCGTCCGCAGCGCCAGGTCCACCGCGCGGATCTGGTCGCCCTGCGCCAGCAGCACCGCGCGTTCGATGACGTGATTCAACTCCCGCACGTTCCCCTGCCACGGGTTGTCCAGCAGCAGGCGCATCGCCGGCGCGTCGAAGCCGCTCAAATTCTTCCGGTAGCGCCGCGCGTGCGACGCCAGGAAATAGGAGGCGAGGTGCGGAATGTCCTCCTTCCGTTCCCGCAGCGGCGGCAGGTGGATCTCGATCGTGTTCAGCCGGAACAGCAGGTCCTGCCGGAACCGGTTCTCGCGCACCTCCACGTCCAGGTTCGCGTTCGTCGCGCTGATCACCCGCACGTCCACGCGCTTCGTCTTCGACGACCCCACCCGCTCCATCTCGCCTATTTCCAGCACCCGCAACAGTTTCGACTGCAGGTTGATCGGCACATTGGCGATTTCGTCCAGAAACAGCGTCCCCTGGTCAGCCAGCTCAAACCGCCCTACCCGGTCCAACTTCGCATCGGTGAACGCGCCCTTCACATGCCCGAACAGTTCGCTCTCAAACACCCCCTCGGCTAGCCCGCCCGCGTTCACCGTGATCATCGGCTTGTCGCGGCGCAGGGACAGCGCGTGCAGCGTCCGCGCCACCACCTCCTTGCCTGTCCCCGGTTCGCCCGTGATCAGCACGTTCGCGTCCGACGGCCCCACCCGCGTGATCATCTCCAGCACCGGTTGCATCGCCGCGCACTCGGCGATCATCGTCGGCCGTCCGTCGCCGTGGAACAGCCGGTTCTCGGCCTCCAGTCGCGCGCTCCGCCGCAGCGCCTCGGCGAGTTCGATCTGCGTCTTCACGATCGCCAGCAGCCGCGCGTTCTCCCACGGCTTCTGCACGAAGTCCCGCGCCCCGTGCCGCATCGCCTCCACCGCCAGTTCCACCGATCCCCACGCCGTCATCACGATCACCGGCAGCGAGGGATCCACCGTCTGAATCTGTGCCAGCAGGTCCAGCCCCTCCTGCCCCGACGTCGTGTCCCGCGTATAGTTCAGGTCCATCAGCAGGCAGTCGAATTCGCGGATCTCCAGCGCCGCCAGCACCGCCTTCGGCGACTGCGCCGTCTCGATCTGATACCCCTCGCCCTTCAGCAAAAACCGAAGCGCTTCCAATACGTCCGGCTGGTCGTCGGCCACCAGCACCCGGCTCTGTTTGTTCGTCTTGTTCACGGCAACCCTGTTCAATTCCCCCTCTGCAAACCGACTTCCATTTTGCATGCTGTGGGAACGACAAGGGTAATGGCCCCCGGCGCATCGTTGCGTGTGTCCGGATGCGGGATCACCGTCCCGCATCCGGACAGTGCTACTGCGCCTTCCGGATGTGGATGGTGCCGTTCACGCTCCGCAGGCTGATCGCGGTGCCGCCGCCGTTCAGCCGGCCCGTCGCCGTCTGCTCCAGCGTCAGCTCGTACCGCGGCCCGCCCTCGCGCCCGGAGTCCTTCTTCGTCAGCCGCTGCGTCAACGCCAGGTCGAAGTCGCTGTATGTCCGGCCCCGCTGGTTGTGGATCGTCAGGTCCGCGTTCGCCGATCCCGGCAGAATCAGTTCGATCCGCCCGTTCATCGTGCTCAGCGACATCGGCTTGCCCGCCGCGAGGTCCTTCATGTGCACCGACAGCCGGCCGTTCAGCGCGTGCGCCACCACCGGTCCCGCCGCCTCCGCGATCTGAATGGACCCGTTCACCGTTTCCGCGTTGATCTCGCCCTCGATGCCCTCGATTCGCAGCTCGCGCGCGTTGACGCTTTTCAACTGCAGCGAACTGTTGGCTGGCGCGTACACCACGTACGACCCATTTGGACTCCGCGGCTTCACCGTGATGACGTTGTTCTCTTCTTCCACGCGCAACCCGTTCTGTCGCAGCGGAATCTCCTTCATCCCGTCCGGACCGGGCCGAGGACTTTCGCCCTCGTCGCTCGTCGAGACAATGACTTCCCGCGCCGCGTGCGCCCGCACCTGGATGCTTCCGTTTACCGTACTCAGCCGGACCGTCGCCGGCCGCGACGGGTCGCGCAACGGCACCGTGATCCGCTCCGCCGCGACCGGCAGAGCCAGCAGCAGAATCAGATAGCGCATACTACCGCCGTTCCTTCTCGAGCGAATGGATCAGAATGGACCCGTTCACCGTCTCCGTCGAGATCTTCACGCCCCCGCTGCCGGCGCGCAGCGTCCCGGTCCCGCCCCGCCGCTGAATCACCTTCATCCCCTTCGCCTCTTCCGTCGTCCCCGTCGCCGTCATGTCGAAGTCCGTGTACGCCTTCCCGTTCACCGTATTCATCGAGAAATCCGCGTTCAGCGGCGGCTGAAAGTACAGATCGAGCTTGCCGTTGACCGTCTTGAACTGCGTCTCCGCGGTCGGGTTCTTGCGGTACACCGCCTTCACCGTCCCATTCACTGTCCGCACCTCTCCGGACCCCTCCAATCCCTCCATCGTAATCCCGCCATTCACCGTCCGGACCGCGTACGCGCCCCGCATCCCCGTCACCTGAATCGATCCGTTCACCGTCCGCAGTTCCACCCGCGCGTCCCGCGGCGCCGACACTGTTATCGTCTGCTTCACCCGCGTCGTCTTGTAGTCCCAACGACGCCCTTCCCCCCGCGCCTTCCCGCCGCACTCGTCCCCGCTCCAAGGGCCCTTCATCGCCGCCGTCACCGTTCCCCCTTCCGCGCGGAACGCCACTTCCACTGCCTTCTTCAACTCCTCCAGCCGTTCCGCCGATCCGGCCTCCAGCTCTTCCTTCACAGTGAACCGCACCTCGTTGCCGTCCGTCCCCGTCACCTCGATGCCGCCGTTGGTGCCGCACACCACCACCGCCCGGCTGTTGCCAGTCAGCGGAAAGCTCTTCTCGATCGTGCGGCTGAACTGCTCGGCCCCGCCCAGCGCGGCCGCCAGAATAAAAATCATCAGTTTCATTGGTAGCTATTTCCCTTCATGCGTTGATTTGAGAGCAGCGCCTGCAGGTACTCCCGGACATTCGTGTCGAGACCTTTCCGGTCCCGTAATTTCTCCAGCCTTGCGCGCGTCTGCGCGTCCTTCCGGCCGGCCAGTAAATCGATAACCGCAATCTGCACCAGTGGCGAGTCGTCGGACTCGAGCAGCCGCCAGACCTCTTCTTCCGTCCCGCGCCCCAGCGGATACCGCCCCAGCGCCTCCGCCGCCGCCAGCCGTACTTCGACGCTCGGGTCCGATCGCAGCGTCCGCGCCAGCGCCTTGGCCAGCTCCGGTTCCGGCCGCTCCAGCGCCGCGCTGTAGCGCACCCCGCGCAACCGTTCGCTCGCCGACTGCTGCTCCAGCAGCGACAGCGCCACCATCTCCCGCAAATTCCGTACCTCGCCCCGCAGCGCCGCCACGTCTCCGCTCCCCGCCGCGGGCGCCGTATACCGGCCCGCCGCGAAGGCGAACACACCCACCACCACCGCCGCCGCCATCGCCATCCACTTCCCGCTCCACGCCGCCCGCCGCTCCACCTTCCGCCGGAACGTCGCTTCCAACTCCGGCGCCGGCCCGGCCGTTTCCAACTCGCCCAGCGGTTCCCACAACGCCGCGGTCGCCCGGCATGCAGCGCACTCCGCCAGGTGTTCCTCCGCCCGCGCCTTTGCCGGTCCCGTAGCCGATCCCGCCAGCAGGTCCGCAACATCCGTCGCAAACGACGAACAGTCCATCATCCTCTCCCTCCGGCCGTCGACAGCTTCGTCTGCCCCGACATCCGCTCGTAAATCTCCCGCAGTTGTCCCAGCGCCCGGAACACCCGGACCTTCACCGTATTCGTCTCCACGCCCAGCAACTCGCCGATCTGGTCGTACCGCATCCCCTGAAACCGGCTCAGCACCAGCAGTTCCCGCTTCTCCGTCGGCATCGCCGCTAGCGCGCGCAGCAGAATCTCCTGCTCCTGGTCCTGCTCCAGCCGGCGCCCGGCCGGGGCCGCGAAATCCACGTTCTCTGGCATCGCCGTTTCCCACTTGTTTTTTCGCGTATGGTCGATAAACGCATTGTGAGCGATCCGGTACCGCGCATCCCGCTGCCACGTCTCGTTTCTCTTCAGCACCCGAAGGAAAACCTCCTGCGTGAGGTCTTCGCTCACCGCGGTGCTTCCCGACATGCGCAGAAAATAGCGGTACAGGGCCGCGTGATGACGGTGGAACAGTTCGCCCAGCGCGTGGGTGTCCCCGCCCTGGACCGCTGCCATCAGTTGCTCGTCCGAATCGCTCAACAACGCTGCTCTCACTTTCTGTTACGCGACAACCGCGCGCCCGTTACACTGCGCCAATAAAAAAAGCCGGGGGCCGCGGGCGGCCACACCGGCTTAGGGGAAACCCGTTTGCTTCCTACGCCGCT